>CAKAOY010000005.1 GCA_916710115.1 uncultured Bergeyella sp. | reverse complement strand
TTGCTTCATTTTCTTTTTACCTTCTTTTTGTTTTTCAAGAAGTTTTCTCTTACGGGAGATATCTCCTCCGTAGCATTTCGCAGTTACATCTTTTCTTAGCGCTTTGATGGTCTCTCTAGCAATAACCTTCGTTCCGAGTGCTGCTTGCACAGCAATGTCAAATTGCTGTCTTGGGATTAGTTCGCGAAGTTTTTCACACATTTTTTTACCGATACCATAGGCATTATCTTGATGAATAAGAGATGACAGAGCATCTACCATATCACCATTTATCAAGATATCCATTTTTACCAATTTTGAGGCACGGAAACCTATCGGGTGGTAGTCAAATGACGCATAACCTTTGGAGATAGATTTTAGTCTATCATAAAAATCAAATACGACTTCTGATAGTGGCATATTAAAAATCAATTCAACACGGTCGGAAGTTAGATAAGATTGATTTACGATTTCGCCCCTTTTTTCGATACAAAGAGTCATTACAGGTCCTACAAAATCTGATTTTGTGATGATGGAAGCCTTGATGTAAGGTTCCTCTACTCTGTCCATTGTCGTAGGGTCCATCATTTCCGAAGGGTTGTTGATGAGGATAGGTATATCGGGTTCTTTTTTTGTATATCCGTGGTAAGATACATTGGGAACGGTAGTGATTACATTCATTCCGAATTCTCTATCCAAACGCTCTTGGACAATTTCCATATGGAGCATTCCGAGGAATCCACAACGGAACCCAAAGCCCAAGGCAGCCGAACTTTCTGCCTCAAAGACTAGCGAAGCATCGTTTAATCGTAGTTTTTCTAATGAGGTTCTTAGTTCTTCAAAATCCTCCGATTCTATTGGGTAAATCCCCGCAAATACCATTGGTTTTACTTCTTCAAATCCATCAATAGGAGCAGGTGCAGGGCTTTCGGCAGAGGTAATGGTGTCTCCTACCTTTACTTCGCGGGCATCTTTTATACCTGAGATAATATACCCCACATCACCACATTTTATTTCTTGTTTAGGTGCTTGTTTCAGTTTTAGAGTTCCTACTTCATCGGCATCATAGGTGCGGTCAGTAGCCATAAACTTCACTTTTTCACCTTTTTTAATGCTACCATTTACTACTTTAAAGTAGGCTTCAATTCCTCTGAAAGGGTTAAATACAGAGTCAAAAATAAGAGCTTGGAGCGGTGCTTCTGGGTTGCCCTTAGGAGCAGGAATTCTTTCTACAATTTGTTCCAAAAGTTGATGAACACCTTCTCCTGTCTTTCCTGAAACGCGTAGGACATCATCATAATCACAACCAAGAAGATTCATTATTTCGTCTGTAACTTCCTCTGGATTTGCAGATGGCAGGTCTATTTTGTTCAAAATAGGAATAATAGTTAAATCATTTTCTAATGCTAAATATAGATTAGAAATAGTCTGAGCCTGAATACTTTGAGCAGCATCTACAATTAATAAAGCACCCTCGCAAGCAGCTATAGAACGCGATACTTCGTAAGAAAAATCCACATGTCCAGGGGTATCTATGAGATTAAGGACATATTTCTCTCCCTTGTATTCATAGTCCATTTGTATTGCGTGAGATTTGATGGTAATCCCTCGCTCTTTCTCCAAGTCCATATCATCAAGGGTTTGAGCTTGCAACTCTCTCTGAGATACGGTGTTAGTATATTCTAAAAGTCTATCTGCCAAGGTAGATTTACCATGGTCAATATGTGCAATGATACAAAAATTTCTTATATTCTTCATCTATAAAAACTGATAGTTTGCAAAAATAGTATTTTTTTAATTAAAGTAAAAATTAAGATTGTGATTTTTGAGGTAATGTTTTATGGCTGATTAGGGGATTTAGCTTAAAATACTGAAATTTTATCATTTTTATAATAATTAAAATATGAAATTGATTCCATACTTAATTTATTGTTGTTCAGTGTATTTTGTATTGAATGTTTTTGTTTTTGGAGTTAAAAGTGGGAGAAAAATTTTTGTATTTCAAAAAAAATATATAGATTTGCAAACCCTTTTTAGTATAGGGTAAAATTATGTTTAATCGTTAAACTTATAAGTGTGAATACATTAAGTTACAAAACTGTATCAGCAAACAAAGCTACCGCTAATAAAGAATGGGTTGTGGTAGATGCTGAAGGACAACCATTAGGAAGATTGGCTTCTTTGGTTGCAAGGATTTTGAGAGGAAAGCACAAAACAAACTTTACTCCGCATGTTGATTGTGGTGATAATGTAATTGTTTTGAATGCTGGGAAGGTTAGCCTTTCAGGAAGAAAGTGGGAAGATAAGACTTATATTTGGCATACTGGTTATCCAGGTGGGCAAAAGTCTATAACTGCTACTGAGTTAGTGAAAAAACATCCACTAAGATTAGTTGAAAAATCTGTAAAAGGTATGTTGCCTAAAAATAAATTAGGTGCCCAGCTTTACAAAAATCTTTATGTGTATGAAGGTACAGAGCATAAACACGAAGCTCAACAGCCAAAAGTAATTAATATCAACGAATTTAAATAACCACTATGTCTACAGTTCATAAAATTGGAAGAAGAAAAACTTCTGTAGCAAGAGTATATTTAAGACCTGGCTCAGGAAACATTAAAATTAATGGTAGAGAAGCTAAGGAATATTTTACTACAGATGTATTAGTATATAAATTAAACCAACCTTTTGCACTTACTGAAACTGTTGAGCAGTATGATGTTACTGTAAATGTTTTCGGTGGAGGTATTACAGGACAAGCAGAGGCAATTAGATTAGGTATTTCTAGAGCTCTTTGTGAGGTAAATGCAGAGCATAGATTAGCATTGAAACCGGCGGGATTACTTACAAGAGATTCAAGAATGGTTGAAAGAAAAAAACCAGGTCAGAAAAAAGCGAGAAAGAGATTCCAATTCTCCAAGCGTTAATATCTGTTGGTGGTCAATGGTATTATATCATTGGTTATACCAGTTTAATTTAATAATATTATATCAAAAGGCAAAAAGCAAATTGCGTAATGCAAAATGTCCTAAGCCGTTTGCCCGTTATGTTTAGCATCCAAACTTTACTCCCACTCATTGTAAAGTTGATTGCCAAAGAAAGCGGAAAGTAAACTAACAAAGAAAAACAAAATGGCAAAAGTAAATGTAAAAGACCTATTAGAGGCAGGTGTACACTTCGGTCATATGACAAGAAAGTGGAATCCTAATATGGCTCCGTATATTTTTATGGAGAAAAATGGTATTCACATCATCGATTTACATAAAACTGCTGTAAAATTAGAAGAAGCTTGTGTAGCACTTGAAAAATTATCAGCAGCAGGGAAAAGTGTTCTTTTCGTAGCAACTAAAAAACAAGCAAAAGAAGTTGTAGCAAAACATGCTCAAGAACTTAACCAACCTTACATCACAGAAAGATGGCCAGGAGGTATGCTTACGAACTTCGTAACTATCAGAAAAGCGGTGAAAAAAATGAACGCTATTGATAAAATGAAGAAAGATGGCACTTTTGAAACTCTATCTAAAAAAGAAAAATTACAAATTGACAGACAAAGAGCAAATTTAGAGAAAAACCTTGGGTCTATCGCTAATATGACAAGACTTCCGTCTGCGGTGTTTGTAGTAGATATTTTGAGAGAGCATATTGCAGTTACAGAAGCTAAAAAATTGGGTATTCCTGTATTTGCTATTGTAGATACAAACTCAGATCCAAGAAAAGTAGATTTCGTAATACCAGGTAATGATGATGCATCTAAATCTGTAGATATGATTCTAAGTATCGTTGGTGAGGCTATGAAACAAGGTGCTTCTCAAAAAAAAGCTGATAAAAAAGAAGAAAAAGAAGCTTAATTCTTTTATATTCTATATTATAAAAAGGACTCTTGATTTTCGGGAGTCCTCTTATTTTTTATAAAAAAACTTTATCATAGAAAATATGATAAAGTTTTTAGTTTAGCAGAAGTATTATTTATTAAATTCTAAAATGGTTTTTCTGATAATAGAAATACATTCGTGGAGTTGTTCTTCTGTAATTACCAAAGGTGGGGCAAGGCGTATAATATTACCGTGGGTAGGTTTTGCTAACAATCCATTTTCTTTTAAGGCAATACATAAATCCCAAGCAGTAGAACTTTCAGGTGTATCGTTGATGAGAATGGCATTGAGTAATCCTTTACCTCTTACAGCGGTTATTAAATTGGTTTCTGAGATGATTTCATTGATTTTTGAACGGAAAATTTCTCCCATTTTTTGAGCATTTTCGGATAATTTTTCTTCTTCAACAACATCAAGGGCAGCGATAGCTATAGCGCAGGCCAACGGGTTTCCTCCGAAGGTAGAGCCGTGCTGACCAGGTTTTATCACATTCATTATTTCATCATTCGTTAATACAGCCGATACGGGATACATACCGCCAGATAGGGCTTTTCCTAATATTAAAATGTCAGGATGCACACCTTCGTGGTCGCATGCGAGCATTTTTCCTGTTCTTGCGATACCCGTTTGTACCTCGTCAGCAATGAAAAGTACATTGTTCTTTTTACAAAGTTCGTAGGCTTTTATTAAAAATCCTTCATCGGGAACGAATACTCCAGCCTCGCCTTGTATTGGTTCTATCAAGAATGCAGCAATATCAGAAGGGTTTTCTAATAATTTTTCTAAGGCATCAATATCGTTATATGGTACTTTTAGGAATCCAGGTGTAAAAGGGCCATAATTATTATTAGCATCGGGGTCGTTAGAAAATGAAACGATGGTGGTAGTTCTTCCGTGGAAATTATTTTCGCAAACGATGATTTTTGCAGTATTTTCGTGGATACCTTTTACTTCATAGCTCCATTTTCTTGCGATTTTCACAGCGGTTTCTACGGCTTCGGCACCTGAGTTCATTGGTAAAACTTTATCAAAACCAAATATGGAAGTGATTTTTTTCTCATATTCTCCTAAATTAGAATTATAGAAAGCTCTCGATGTTAGAGATAATTTTTGAGCTTGCTCAGTGAGGGCTTTTACAATTTTTGGATGAGAGTGTCCTTGATTAACAGCAGAGTAAGCTGATAGGAAATCGTAGTATCTTTTACCTTCTACATCCCAAACAAAAACGCCTTCGCCTTTGTCTAAAACTACTGGTAGTGGATGATAGTTGTGGGCTCCGTATTGATTTTCTAAATCAATGTAATATTGAGTGTTTTTTACTGACATAATTTTAATTTTTTTAGGTTTTCCACAAAGATAAAATTTTTTATAAATATGAAAAAATAAAGAGAATAATTTTTTATAAGTTTCATATTTTATTATTTTTGTAGTAGTAATATATAAAGAAATATTTAATTTTATTAATGAAAAGAACAATTTTATACTTTTTTATAGGAACAATTTTGAAATTTTTGTTAGATTATTTCATTTTTGGAGTAGAGCAATGGGAGATAGAGTTGTTGTATGCGATAGCTTTTGGTTTAGGCTGGGGGTTGGCATATTTTGTAGATAGACCGAATTGGAAATTAGCTAAGAAAATGGGACTCTCTTTTGTGGGAGTTGTTGTTTTGTTGGTTTTTGGTGGGATATTTTTAGGTGTAGAGACAGCGGTTCAGTCTATTGTGAAGTTTTCAACGATTTTTGTGGGATATTATCTATTGGCGAGTTTCAAGGAGAGTAAATCTTTGCGAGAATAATTGAAGTTTTAAAAAATCCGTATCTTTGCTAAATAAAAATAATAAATGTCGGATATTATTCAACTTTTACCTGATTATGTAGCCAACCAAATTGCGGCGGGAGAGGTAGTGCAGAGACCAGCTTCTATTGTTAAGGAACTTTTGGAAAATTCTATTGATGCTCAATCTACGAAGGTAGAACTCATTGTAAGAGAGGCAGGAAAGAATTTAATCCAAGTGGTGGATAATGGGATAGGTATGTCTGCAACAGATGCAAGAATGGCTTTTGAGAGACATGCCACATCTAAAATTAGGACGACAGATGATATTTTCAGTATAGTGACGAAGGGATTCCGAGGAGAGGCATTGGCCTCTATTGCTGCTGTTTCGCAAGTGGAATTGAGAACTAAACAGATAGATGCGGAGTTAGGGACAATGATTTGTATTGAGGGAGGAGTATTAGTTTCTCACGAGCCGGTACAAACCTCTGATGGAGCAAATTTTCAAGTAAAAAATTTATTCTATAATGTTCCTGCTAGACGAAAATTTTTAAAAGACACCAAAGTAGAATTTAGACATATACTCAATGAATTTCATAGGGTGGCATTGCCTCATCACGATATAGAATTTAATTTGTATCATAATGAGGAACCTATTTTTAGATTGAGGAAAACGACACAAATACAGCGTATTATAGATGTTTTTGGGAAGAGATTGCAGCCAATACTTGTGCCTATTAAGGAAGACATAGAGTGGATAAAGCTTCACGGATATGTAGCAAAACCCGAAGGGGCAAAGAAATCCAGAGGCGAACAATTTTTCTTTGTTAATAATCGATACTTTAAGAGTCCATATTTAGAAAAAGCCGTTCAGGAGGCATTCGAGGGACTTTTGAAAATGGGATATTCTCCGTCATTTTTTTTATTTTTAGAAATTTCACCTGAGAAGATAGATATTAATATCCATCCGCAGAAGACAGAAATTAAATTTGAAGACGAGCATATTATTTATGCCCTCATTCGTTCTACAATTAAGAAGGCCCTGGGAATTTATAATATAGCTCCGAGTATTGATTTTGATAATGATATTGCTCGCTTTGATGATATTTTTAGAAATTCATCAACAGCAGAGGATAATTCTTTTTCGGAGAGTAAGATAAATAAGGAGAATTACGATTCCAAAAGAATATCAGTTCCGAGGGATTTTAATCCTTTTGAGCAGGAGCCAAAAGCATCACAGCAGGAGGTTATCAATCTTACGGAAATGTATAAAGATAGTATGGGCCCGTCTTCACCTTCAAAATTGAATTTGTTTGAGGATGAAGATGAGGATTTTTCAGAGGATTTGATGAGGCTACCGAATGGATATTGGTTACTGAATATGGGGGAAAATGTGAAAATGATAGACCCTTCTAGAATGTATGAGGTGATCTATTCTCAGCAAAAAAGTGAGCAGAAACGGAGCTTTGTAAAGCAGACATTACTCTATTCTTTGGAGTATTATTTGAGTGATACGGAGAAACATCAATATCTATATATTGCGGATTATTTGGATAAATTAGGTTTTGAAATGATTCTAGGTGAGGAGAATGTACTTCGTATAGATGCCATTCCTGAGGGATTGAAGGAAACACAAGTAATGTATCTTTTGGAGTGTGTCTTTGTGGAGAAAGAGTTCTTTTCTGAGGAAGAATTTTTCAGTTTTTATGACAAGCAATTGTCTAAATTAAGTTATAAATCAAGATTTGATTTTTTGCATAAAAAAGATGTGGAGAATCTTGTGAAAGAATTCATAGCTTTGGGATTCCCTCAGTATTCTTCTACTGGTAAAGTTTGTTTTGTAGAGTTGCCATTGGAAGAGCTTAAAGTAATGTTTGAATAAGTTGTATAACGATTAAATATAAAAAATGTTTCAGAATCTTACACCGATTACGAGGAATATTATTTTCATAAATATAGGTTTGTTTATATTATCACAGATTGTTCCTTCTTTGAATGATTTATTGTCAGCATATTTTCCGCTATCGCCAAATTTTTATACTTGGCAGATTATTAGCCATATGTTTATGCACGGTGGAGTACTCCATTTATTATTTAATATGCTTACTTTAGCGAGTTTTGGCGTAGTTTTAGAGAATTTTTTGAGAGAAAAACGATTCTTAATTTTGTATTTTGCGAGTGGCTTGGGAGCATTTACATTATATAATATATGGTATGCTTACGACATTTTTGCATTGGTCAATCAGTTAAATGAATTAGGAGAGGATGTTAATAAAATTGTGAGAATGTCGGCATTGAACTATTCTGGTTCGCTTAGTATGAATTTTAAGACTGCTGAGGGAAAGGTTCTTGCTGAACATTTATTGATGGCTCTTAATGGCCGGATGGTGGGTGCTTCTGGTGCTATTTTTGGTATTGTATCAGCATTTTCTACACTTTTTCCGAATGCTAGAATGATGTTTATGTTCATACCATTTCCTATTAAGGCAAAGTATCTTTTCCCAATAATTATTTTAGGTTCTTTATATTTAGGTCTGAGTAATAATATGGATAATATTGCTCATTTTGCACATATTGGTGGGGCGATAGTAGGTTTTATTTTAGCTAAAATTTGGGGTAGGAAATTGAATCAGTGGAGTGTAGGGTAATACTTTTTTATAGGTATATTTCTTATTTTTTGTGAAATTTAATTAGTATTGACGATGTTGGAATTCATTATCTCAGCGGTAGGTTTAGGCATTATGCTAAGTCTCGTTTTCATAGGGCCGATATTTTTTTTGTTGATAGAAACGAGTTTTTCAAGAGGAGGAAAACATGCTCTTGTGCTAGATTTAGGAGTAATATTTGCAGATATTGTGTGTATTGTAGCTGCATATTATGCAAGTAGTGATTTGGTAGAATTGATTGACAAATATCCAAGTTTTTACCGAATAACAGCACTAATTATGTTGGTATATGGAGTATATATGATATTTTCTAAAACTAAAACTTCTGTTGGAGGTGATAAGAAAATAGTGAGTAATAGCTATATAAAGACCTTTTTTAATGGTTTTTTGCTGAATATTCTTAATATAGGAGTAGTGATATTTTGGTTGGCAACAGTGGTTTCTATACGAAATAAGTACCCGAAAAGTTCAGATTTTATGATGTATATCACTATCGTAATCGTTACTTATCTTGGGATAGATTTACTGAAAATTTTATTGGCAAAACAATTTCACTATAAAATTACTCCGAGGATTATAGATAAGATAAGAAAAATTGTGGGAGGAATTTTAATATTATTTAGTATTTATATCTTTTTACAAAGTTTTAAGCAATTTAATCAAATAGAAAATAAATTGCATACACAAAAAATCAACAAAAAATGAAGGCAATATTCCCAAAACCACTGAAAAAAGGAGATAAAATCGCTATCATATCGCCTGCTGGTTCTGTAGATGCTTCTCAAGTAGAGCGAGGGATTAAGTTGATAGTCCAGAATGGATACGAACCCGTGTTGTCTAAAAATGTATTTGGGCTATATGAGAACGCTTACCATTACTCGGGGATGGAGAATGAGCGGTTGGAAGATATAAATTGGGCATTAAACAATCCTGAAGTTTCTGCAATTTGGGCAACTCGAGGTGGTTATGGCTGTCAGCATCTTCTACAAGATATTGATATGTCGGGATTTATTAAAAATCCTAAGTGGTATATTGGGTATAGTGATAATACAGCAATCCAATCTTTGCTTTTGAAAAATGGATTTGCGTCTATTCATGGACAGACTCTTAAAACTGCATCTTTTGGTGTCGAAGAAAAGGCATATACGAGTATTTTTAATATTTTGGAAGGAAAAAAAACAATTTATACACTTCCTAAAAATGTATTAAATCCGAGTTTTATGTCTATTACCGGTCAATTAGTTGGAGGTAATTTATCGTTGATTTATGCACTTCTAGGGACGCCTTTTTCTTTTGATTTTAGAGATAAAATACTATTTATAGAAGATATTGGAGAGCATTTTTATGCATTGGATAGGATGTTAATGTCTCTTGATTTAGCGGGAGTATTCTGTGAAATTAAGGGATTAATTATTGGAGGAATGACTAATATGGGAGAGAAAGATACCAACCCAGAATACGAAAATAGTTTTGATGTAATGGCTTATAAAATCGTCTCTGATAGGGTGAATAAATACAATTTTCCTGTTTTTTATTCCTTTCCAAATGGTCACATTTTTGAGAATTATCCGATTGTTATAGGAGGAGAAATAAGAATAAACATAGAAAATGATACTGAAAAATACGAATTTTGAAAAGATGGATAAGCTCTCCTTAGCTAGGGAGTCTTTCTTTTTCTTTGTTGATTTTGAAGGGGAAAATGTAGAGATTTTTGATGAAAATGAATTAGAAGAAAAAGGAATATTAGTGGAATTTCAAGATTTTAAAACCCATCATAAAGAAGAGATTTTGGATAAGGAAATTTCTTGGGAGTTTTTTCCTGAATCTGTGGATGTTTATCAACAAGGGTTTGAGATTGTCCAAAAAAATATACATCTTGGAAATTCGTATTTAGTAAATTACACAAGCAAAACTTTGATAAATACCAATAGAAGTTTAGAGGAAATTTTCTATCTGTCAAAGGCAAAATACAAGGTTTTTTATCCTAATAAATTTGTGTTTTTTTCGCCCGAAACATTTATTAAAATCAATAATCAGAAAATTTTTACCTATCCAATGAAAGGAACAATAGATGCTGAAATCCCTAATGCCGAAAATATTTTAAGAGAAAGTAAAAAGGAAAAGGCAGAGCATTATACCGTGGTAGATTTACTCCGAAATGATCTTAGTATGGTTGCCGATAATGTGCAGGTTGCTCAATTTCAGAAGATAGATTATTTGAAGACAAAACAAAAAAATCTATTGGCGATGTCTTCGGAAATTACGGGTGAAGTGAAACAAGAATTTCAAAATAGAATAGGTTCTATTATGAAAAAAATATTACCTGCTGGGTCTATTTTGGGAGCACCAAAGTTGAAAACATTAGAAATCATTTTGGAGGCAGAGAGGTATAAAAGAGGATATTATACTGGGGTTTGTGGTTATTTTGATGGAGAAAATCTAGATACTTGCGTAATGATTAGAATGATAGAAAAAAAAGGTGAGAAATATTATTTCCGAAGTGGAGGAGGAGTTACACATCAAAGTAATTTAGATGATGAATATGAGGAGCTAAAAAATAAAATTTATGTTCCAATTTATTGAATCAATTAAGGTTGAAAATGGAAAAGTATTTCTTTTAGATTTACACCAAAAACGAGTGAATGATACTTTCAATGCGTTTTCAAAGCCTATTAAAGTTGATTTAAAAAAGCTTCAAAATAAATTAGAACATAATTCAGGTTTATGCAAATGGAGGGTTGTGTATGATTTGGAAGGGAAAATTTCAATGGAGCTTCTGCCATATCAGTATAGAGATATTAGTAGCTTTAAAGTAGTGGTTTCAAACGAGATAAGCTATCCGTTAAAATCGGTGGATAGAGTTGCGTTTGAAACTCTGAAAAGTAAAGTATCTGCTGATGAGATTTTAATTGTTAAGAATGGACTTCTTACGGATACATCATTTTCTAATCTCGTGTTTAAAAAAGGAATGGATTGGTTTACTCCTATGACTTTTTTACTCGATGGGGTTCAGAGACAGTCGTTATTACTTCAAAATAAAATAAAGGAAATAGAGATAGGCTTACATAACATACAAGATTTTTCACATTTTAAATTGATTAATGCAATGTGTGATTTTGTAACTTCAAAAGAATATTTAGTGAGGGATATAGAGTATTAATACAGCTTCTTTTTTATTGATTTTCAAAATATTTATACAAAAATATTTGGTAGAAAGAATTTTATTCGTATATTTGCACACTGATTTTAGGGGTGAAGTATGCCTTTTAGTATTTGAAAGGTGTTTTTGTTTCTATAAATCAAGTAGATATAATAAAAAATATTTTTAATACAAGAAAATGTCAGGTATTATTGGTAAAAAAATCGGGATGACTTCCTTGTTTGACGAGAGCGGAAAAAATATTCCGTGTACCGTTATTCAGGCTGGACCTTGCTCGGTTTTACAGGTCAGAACCATTGAGAATGATGGCTATTCAGCAGTTCAATTAGGTTTCGATGACAAGAGTGAAAAGAATGTCGGAAAGGCATTGGCTGGTCATTTTAAAAAGGCTGGTTCTACTCCAAAAGCTAAATTGGTGGAATTCCGTAATGGATTTGAGAATGTGAGCTTAGGAGATGAAGTGAAAGTGAATCTTTTTGCAGAAGGAGAGTTTGTGGATGTTACAGGAACTTCAAAAGGTAAAGGATTCCAAGGTGTAGTTAAAAGACACGGATTTGGTGGTGTTATGCAAGCGACTCATGGTCAGCATAATAGATTAAGAGCGCCAGGTTCTATCGGTGCAGGTTCAGACCCTTCAAGAGTGTTTAAAGGGATGAGAATGGCTGGAAGAATGGGAGGAAAACAGGTGACTGTTCAAAACCTTCAAGTGTTAAAAGTAGATGAAGAACAAAATCTTTTAGTAGTAAAAGGTGCTGTTCCGGGAGCTAAAAATTCTTATGTAATTATCAGAAAATGGAACTAGTAGTATTAAATACACAAGGAAAAGAAACCGGAAGAAAAGTAACTCTTGACGAATCAGTTTTCGGAATTGAGCCAAATCAGCACGCGGTTTATCTAGAAGTGAAACAGTATCTTGCTGCACAAAGACAAGGTACTCATAAATCAAAAGAAAGAAGCGAAATTACAGCTTCTACTAAAAAGCTTAAAAAGCAAAAAGGGTCTGGTTCAGCTAGATATGGTGATATTAAATCTCCTGTTTTCAAAGGTGGAGGACGAGTATTTGGTCCAAAACCAAGAGACTATAGATTTAAATTAAATAAAGCAGTTAAAAGATTAGCTAAAAAGTCTGTTCTTTCTCAGAAAATGAGAGAAAATAGTATTAAAGTATTGGAAGAAGTGCAGTTTTCAGCACCTAAAACAAAAGATTTTATTAGTATTCTAAATGCATTGGAATTGAATGGTAAAAAATCTTTGTTTGTTCTTTCTCAGGCTAATCAAAATGTATATTTATCTTCAAGAAACTTGCCTAAAATTAAAGTATTGAATTATAATGAAATATCTTCTTATGATTTGATTAATGCAGGTGAAATTGTGTTCTTTGAAGGTGCAGTAGAGAAATTTCAAGAAAATTTAAAGAAATAAATCATGTCAGTAATTATCAAACCAGTTATTTCAGAAAAAGCTAACTATCTTACAGATCTTAGAGGTGCTTATTCTTTCTTGGTGGATACTAAGGCGAATAAGATCGAAATCAAAAAGGCGATAGAGGAAGCTTATGGAGTGAAAGTAGCAGATGTAAGAACGATGATTTATGCACCGAAAATTTCTGCTAAATATACAAAGAAAGGACTTCAAATCGGTAAAACAAATAAGCTTAAAAAAGCTGTTGTAACTCTTGTAGAGGGAGAAGTTATCGATATTTTTTCAGTATAAAACGAAATGCTTTTAGTTATTTGTATTGCAAATAGCTAAAAGCTAATAATAATTAAAATAATATAATTAATTAAATAGTAATGTCTGTTAGAAAATTAAAACCTATCACCCCGGGACAGAGATTCAGAATTGTAAATAATTTTGAGGAAATTACTACAAATAAACCAGAGAAATCTTTGGTTGTAGGTATTAAAAAGTCAGGAGGGCGTAACAACACAGGTAAAATGACGATGCGTTACACCGGAGGTGGACACAAAAAGAAATACAGAATTATTGACTTCAAGAGAAACAAATTTAATGTTGAAGCTGAAGTGTTATCTGTAGAGTATGACCCAAATAGAACTGCATTTATTGCACTTCTTCAATATGAAGATGGAGAGAAGAGATATATTATCGCTCCAAATGGTATTAAAGTTGGACAAAAAGTAGTTTCTGGGGAAAATGTGGAGCCTAATGTGGGTAATGCAATGAAATTGAGAAATATTCCATTAGGAACTATAATTTCTTGTATCGAAATGAGACCAGGACAAGGTGCTATCCTTGCAAGAAGTGCTGGTTCTTCGGCTCAACTTACTTCAAGAGATGGTAAATATGCTATTGTAAAACTTCCTTCTGGTGAATCAAGAATGATTCTTCTAGAATGTATTGCTATGATTGGAGCTGTGTCTAATGGTGATCATCAACTTACAGTATCAGGTAAAGCAGGTAGAAGTAGATGGTTAGGTAGAAGACCGAGAACGAGAGCGGTTGTAATGAACCCAGTAGATCACCCAATGGGAGGTGGTGAAGGTCGTTCTTCTGGAGGACACCCAAGAAGTAGAAATGGAAAACCAGCTAAAGGTTATAAAACAAGAAAGAAAAATAAAGTGTCTAACCGTTACATCGTATCTAAAAGAAAATAATTATGGCAAGATCACTTAAAAAAGGACCTTTCATCGCACATCATTTAGATAAGAAGGTTCAGGCAAATATTGAATCTGGAAAGAAAACAGTTATTAAAACTTGGTCTAGAGCATCTATGATTTCTCCAGACTTCGTGGGACAAACTATTGCAGTACATAATGGAAAAACTTTTGTTCCAGTGTATGTAACTGAAAATATGGTAGGTCATAAGTTAGGCGAATTTTCTCCGACAAGATCTTTTAGAGGTCATGGTGGTAACAAAAATAAAGGAAGTAGATAATGGGAACAAGAAAAAGAGATAGTGCAATCGCAAGAAAAGAAGCAAGTAAAGATATCGTAAAAGCTTCGTTAAATAATTGTCCATCTTCTCCAAGAAAAATGAGACTTGTTGCTGATATTATCAGAGGAGAAAAGGTAGATAAAGCACTCTATATACTTAAATATTCTAAGAAAGAAGCATCTAATAAATTGGAAAAATTACTTCTTTCAGCAATAGCTAACTGGCAAGTGAAGAACGAAGGAGCTGATATTGAAGAAGCGAACCTTATCGTGAAAGAGATTTATGTAGATAGTGCAAGACAGTTGAAAAGATTGAGACCAGCACCACAAGGTAGAGGTTATAGAATCAGAAAAAGAAGTAACCACGTAACAATAATTTTAGGTAATAAAGAAAATTAATTAAGGTATGGGACAGAAGACAAATCCAATTGGTAACAGATTAGGTATCATCAGAGGATGGGATTCAAACTGGTTCGGTGGTAACGATTATGGAGACAAAATCGCAGAAGACTACAAAATCAGGAGATACCTTAATGCGAGATTATCTAAAGCAAATCTTTCAAGAATTTATATTGATAGAACGCTTAAGTTAGTTACTGTAACTATCACAACATCTAAGCCAGGACTTATCATTGGTAAAGGTGGTCAAGAGGTTGATAAATTAAAAGAGGAGTTAAAAAAACTTACTGGTAAAGAAGTTCAAATTAACATCCACGAGATTAGAAGACCTGAACTTGATGCAGTTTTAGTAGCTGATAATATTGCAAGACAGATTGAAAACAGAATTTCTTATAGAAGAGCTGTGAAGATGGCAATTACTTCTACAATGAAAGCAGGAGCTGAAGGTATCAAAGTTATGATTTCTGGCCGTTTGAACGGAGCAGAGATGGCAAGAAGCGAATCTTTCAAAGAAGGAAGAATTCCATTATCAACTTTTAGAGCAGACATTGATTACAATTGGTCGGAAGCACATACAACCTATGGTAGATTAGGTGTTAAAGTATGGATTATGAAAGGTGAAGTATATGGAAAGAGAGACCTTTCTCCTCTTGCAGGACATCAGCAAAAAAAATCATCAAGAGGTGGTGATAGAGATGGTAGAAGAAAAAAAAATAATAAGTAATAAAATTTTAGATTGTTAAATTTTGAATTTTAAATTACCGTTACTTTTTTAAAATATAAAAATCTAAAATCTAAAGTCTAAAATCTAAAATTAAGTTATGTTACAACCAAAAAGAACCAAGTTTCGTCGCGTTCATAAGATGAAGATGAAAGGTAATGCTAATAGAGGTTCTCAATTAGCTTACGGAACATTCGGAATTAAAGCGATTGAAGGTGCTTGGATTACAGCAAGACAAATCGAAGCAGCACGTATCGCTGCAACGAGATATATGAAAAGGGAAGGACAGCTATGGATTAAAATTTTCCCAGATAAACCAATTACTAAAAAGCCAGCAGAAGTAAGGATGGGTAAAGGTAAAGGTGCAGTGGAATATTGGGTAGCTGTAGTTAAACCAGGTAGAGTAATGTTTGAGATAGGCGGAGTTCCTTACGAAGTAGCGAAAGAAGCTCTTAGACTTGCGGCTCAAAAGCTTCCTGTGGTAACTAAATTCGTAGTCGCTAATGATTTTGTTAAACCTCAATAATCTTTGAATAATGAAAAATACTGAAATTAAGAATTTAAGTGTAGAGGAACTTCAAAATAAGTTGGCTGAAATTCAAGGGGAATATCAAAAATTGAGATTGGCTCATAATATCAGCCCTATTGAAAATCCAATTCAAATCAGAGGTTTGAGAAAAACAATAGCTAGAATTAAGACTGAATTAACTAACAAACAATAATTTCATTTTAAAATGGAAAGAAATTTAAGAAAAGAAAGAATTGGGATTGTTTCCAGCAATAAAATGGAAAAAACCATTGTTGTTAGTGAAACAACGAGAGTTAAGCACCCATTATATGGTAAATTTGTATTGAAAACAAAAAAATATACCGCTCACGATGAGAAAAATGAGTGCAACGAAGGAGATAAGGTTCTTATCCAAGAAACAAGACCTTTGTCTAAGAATAAAAGATGGAGATTAGTAAGAATCATTGAAAAAGCTAAGTAATGTTACAAACAGAATCAAGATTAAAAGTTGCTGATAATACAGGTGCAAAAGAGGTGCTTGTTATCAGAGTTCTCGGAGGAACGAGAAGAAGATATGCTTCAGTTGGTGATAAAATCGTAGTGACTATCAAAGATGCAACACCATCAGGAAATGCTAAAAAAGGACAAGTTTCTAAGGCAGTAGTTGTAAGAACTAAAAAGGCTGTTAGAAGAAAAGATGGATCATATATTTCTTTTGATGATAACGCTTGTGTATTACTAAACGCTGCTGGAGAAATGAGAGGAACTCGTGTTTTTGGACCGGTTGCTCGTGAATTGAGAGATAAAGAGTATATGAAAATCATTTCATTAGCTCCTGAAGTACTTTAATTTTTAAATCAAAAAGAAAAATGGCAAAAGTTAAAATTAGAAGAGGAGATAATGTAATCGTTACTACAGGCAAAAATAAAGGTAGTAAAGGTGAAGTTATTGAAGTGATTAAAAAAGAAGGCAAAGATCCTAGAGTGGTGGTTGCAGGTGTAAATATTGTTAAAAAACACATTAAACCATCAGCTCAGAATCCACAAGGTGGGATTGTAGAAAGGGAAGCTTCTCTTCATATCTCAAATGTTGCTTTGATAGATAAGAATGGTAAAGCAACGAGAATTGGATATAAATTAGAAGGTGATAAGAAGGTAAGAGTTGCTAAAACAACCGGTGAAACTTTTTAATAAGTAAAGACAATGACATATATAGCAAGACCAAAAAAAGCATATAAAGAGAAAATTGTTCCTGCAATGATGGAAGAATTTGGGTATAAGTCTGTTATGCAGGTGCCTAAATTAGAGAAAATCGTTGTATCACAAGGTTTAGGAGCAGCTACTGCAGATAAGAAAATTGTTGATTATGCTGTTGAAGAGCTTACTGCAATTACAGGTCAAAAAGCAGTAGGAACAGTTTCTAAAAAAGATGAGGCATCTTTTAAATTAAGAAAAGGTATGCCAATCGGTGCAAAAGTTACTTTAAGAGCTGATAAAATGTATGAGTTCTTAGATAGATTGACATCTTCTGCACTTCCAAGAATTAGAGATTTCAATGGAATTAAAGCTGATGGATTTGATGGAAGAGGAAACTATAATTTGGGTATAACAGAACAAATTATCTTCCCTGAAATTGTAATTGATAAAGTGAAGAAAATACAAGGTATGGATATTACTTTTGTTACATCAGCAAAAACTGATAAAGAAGCAAAAGCATTATTAACACATTTCGGATTACCATTTAAAAAGAATTAATAAGAATGGCAAAAGAATCAATGAAAGCAAGAGAGCGTAAAAGAGAAGCTCTTGTTGCTAAATACGCTGCTAAAAGACAAGCTTTAAAAGAAGCTGGTGATTATGAGGCGCTGCAAAAACTCCCTAAAAATGCATCTCCTGTAAGATTACACAACAGATGCAAACTCACAGGAAGACCGAGAGGTTATATGAGACTTTTTGGTATTTCAAGGGTAACATTTAGAGAAATGGCCAATCAAGGTCTTATCCCAGGAGTTAAAAAAGCAAGTTGGTAATAATTAATTTTAATCAAGGTAATTAAGTTGATTATATCATAAATAGAGATGAGAGATTCAAGAATTATTTCTTGATTCTCGATTCTCAAAATGATGATTTTTTCAAAACTAATTATCATTAACCAATAATAATTAAATAAATGTTAACAGATCCAATTTCAGATTTCCTAACAAGAGTAAGGAACGCACAAAGCGCAGGCCATAAAGTGGTGGAAATTCCTGCATCAAAAATCAAAAAAGAGATTACTAAAATCTTATTTGATCAAGGGTACATTTTGAACTATAAGTTTGAAGAAAATACAGTTCAAGGTACTATTAAAATAGCTTTAAAATACGATAAGAAAACTGGTAAGCCAGTAATTAAGAAGATTCAAAGAGCTTCTAAACCTGGTTTAAGACAATATGCAGGTACTGCAGAGTTACCTAGAGTATTGAATGGTTTGGGTATTGCTGTTATTTCTACTTCAAAAGGAGTAATGACAGATAAAAAGGCTAGAGAAGAGAAAGTAGGTGGAGAAGTAATCTGCTATGTATATTAATTTTTAATTAAGAGGAAAATGTCAAGAATTGGTAAAGCAATTATAGCTATTCCTACTGGAGTTACTATCACAGAAGCAAGTGGAGTAGTAACAGTGAAAGGTCCGAAAGGAGAACTTTCTCAAGAATTAACGGGAGGAATTACTATTGAACAAAAAGAAGGAGAGCTAGTGGTAAATAGACCATCTGATTCTAAGCAACATAAAGCGCTTCATGGTCTTTATAGAGCTTTGATTAATAACATGGTTGTTGGAACATCACAAGGTTTTGAGAAGAAATTAGAACTTGTGGGAGTGGGGTATAGAGCATCTCATTCAGGTCAAAAATTGGAATTAGCTTTAGGATTCTCTCACGGTATTGTGATAGAATTGCCAAAAGAAATTTCAGTAAACACTGAAACTGAAAAGGGAAAAAACCCAATTATTACTTTAACATCGCATGATAAACAGCTTTTAGGTATGGTGTCTGCGAAGATTCGTTCGTTTAGAAAACCTGAACCTTATAAAGGAAAAGGTGTAAGATTCGTAGGTGAAAATGTTAGAAGAAAAGCTGGTAAATCTGCATAATAAATTTTAAGACAATGGCACTAAATAAATTAGAAAAAAGAAATAGAATTAAAAGAAGAGTTAGAGCAAAAATCTCTGGTTCTGCAGAATTGCCAAGATTATCTGTGTATAAAAGTAATAAAGAAATTTACGCTCAGTTAATTGATGATCAAGTTGGTAAAACTTTAGTATCTGCTTCTTCAAGAGAAAAAAATGTTGATTCAAAGGGAACTAAAACAGAGATTTCTACTGTAGTAGGTAAAGTACTTGCAGAAAAAGCAAAAGCTGCTGGAATTGAGAAAGTAGTTTTTGATAGAAATGGTTTTGTATATCACGGAAGAATCAAGGCATTGGCTGATGGTGCAAGAGAAGGTGGACTTCAATTCTAATCAAAAAAAATCGGAAAATGTTAGGAATAGATAATATAGAAAGAGTAAAACCGGGAGGGTTAGAATTAAAGGATCGTCTCGTAGCTGTTAATAGAGTAACAAAAGTAACCAAAGGAGGTAGAACATTCAGTTTTTCTGCTATTGTAGTAGTTGGAGATGAGAATGGAGTAATTGGGTTTGGTTTAGGAAAATCTAAGGAAGTAGCATCTGCAATTGCAAAAGCAGTGGAAGAGGCTAAGAAAAACTTAGTAAGAGTTCCTATTATGAACCATACAATTCCTCATGAAACATCTGCTAAATATGGTGGTGCGGATATATTCCTTAGACCAGCTTCTCACGGTACAGGACTTATCGCTGGGGGTGCTGTAAGAGCGGTATTAGAGTCTGCAGGAATCCACGATATTCTTTCAAAATCGAAAGGTTCTTCCAACCCACATAATGTTGTGAAAGCTACTTTCAAGGCATTATTGGACATTAGAAGACCTGAGGAGATAGCAAGATTGAGAGGAGTATCTTTAAGCAAAGTATTTAATGGTTAATAAAATTCGGAACAATGGCAACAATTAGAGTAAAACAAGTTAGAAGCGCTATTGGGAGAACTAAGACCCAAAAAAGAACGCTTGAAGCATTAGGACTCAGAAAACTTCACCAAGTTGTAGAACATGAAGCTACGCCTTCAATTCTTGGAATGGTAGCTGCGGTAAGTCATTTAGTTGAAGTTCAAAAATAGTTTTAATAATTAGATTTGGCGTTCGGAGGAAAAATTTTATTGATTCTTTGAACATCAAATTCTTAAATATCAATTTTAAAAAATGAATTTAAACAATATACAACCAGCAAAAGGTTCTACACACAATTCAAAGAGAGTGGGTAGAGGACAAGGAAGCGGAAAGGGTGGAACTTCTACAAAAGGTCATAAAGGTCAGAAATCAAGATCAGGTTATTCTGAAAAAATTGGTTTTGAAGGAGGACAGATGCCTTTACAAAGAAGACTTCCAAAGTTTG
Organism: uncultured Bergeyella sp.; assembly: GCA_916710115.1. Lineage (GTDB taxonomy): Bacteria > Bacteroidota > Bacteroidia > Flavobacteriales > Weeksellaceae > Bergeyella_A. Next base: position 3,075 of record CAKAOY010000005.1, on the reverse strand, counting down.
GCTTCAAAAATGTGAATAAGAAAGAATATAAAGGAATTAATTTGGATACAATTCAGACACTAATTGAGAACAAGAATATTTCTGGTGAAATTACTAAGGATGTTTTAATAGCAAATGGATTAGTATCTAAAAATGATCTTGTAAAAATATTAGGTAGAGGAGAGATCAGAACAGCAATTTCTATTTCTGCTGATAAATTTACAAAATCTGCTGAAGAATTAATTTCAAAAGTAGGAGGTAAAGCAATTATTTTATAATAATCTAAAAAGACGATATGAAGGGATTTATACAAACACTGAAAAATATATGGAGTTTAAAAGAATTAAAGGATAAAATTCTTTTTACTCTTGGTTTAGTATTAGTGTATAGATTTGCGTCATATATTTCTCTTCCTGCTATTAATATGGCAGAAGTCGGTAGTTTATTGGAACAATACAAAAACCAAGGAGGTAACCAGCAAGGAGCAGGTCTTCTTGGTTTGCTTTCGTCATTTACAGGAGGTGCGTTTAGCCGTGCATCTATTATGGCATTAGGTATTATGCCGTATATTTCGGCGTCCATCATTGTACAATTAATGGGAATGGCTATTCCTTATCTTCAAAAGTTACAGAAGGATGGAGAGAGTGGTAGAAATACATTGAATCAAATAACAAGGTGGCTTACTATTGTCGTATGCTTAGTTCAGGCTCCCTCTTATTTGACTTCAATTACACAATATTTTTTACCATATAATCAATTCGCGCAAGCATATTATGTGGATCCTAATTCATTTATGTTTTGGTTCCCAAGTATTGTAATCCTTGTTGCAGGGTCTTTATTTGCAATGTGGTTAGGTGAAAAAATAACAGATAAAGGGATAGGTAATGGTATATCTATTCTCATTATGGTGGGTATTTTGGCTGACTTACCTTCTGCTTTCCTACAGGAAGTTTCTACCCAAGCGGGTAAAGGAGGTTTAGGAAATGTAATGATACTCATTGAAGTGTTATTTTGGATGTTAGTAATTCTTTTGGCTATTATTCTTTCGGTAGCAGTAAGGAAAATACCTATCCAATATGTTAGTAGAGCCCACGCGAGAGGAGGTTCTGCTCGTTCACTTCAACAAGGGGTGAGACAATGGATTCCGTTAAAAGTAAATGCAGCAGGGGTGATGCCAATTATCTTTGCACAAGCATTAATGTTTATTCCAGGACTATTAACAAATATTGACGAGAGTAATACATTTTTTGCAGGTTTCAAGAATGTTTTCAGTTGGCAGTATAACGTATTATTTGCTTTGTTGATTATTATATTTACTTTTTTTTACACAGCGATTACGATTCCAGTAAATCAAATGGCTGATGATTTGAAAAGAAATGGAGGATTAATACCTAAAATAAGACCCGGTAAAGACACATTAGACTATATTGATGATATTTTATCAAAAATAACTTTGCCAGGTTCGATTTTTTTAGCTATCTTTGCAGTCCTTCCTGCATTAGTCTTTGGAACTATTGTACAAACTGATAGATTTGCACTCTTTTTTGGGGGAACATCTCTATTGATTATGGTAGGAGTAATAATGGATACGGTTCAGCAGGTAAATACTTATCTACTAAATCATCATTATGATGGATTAATGCAATCTAAGTTATCAAGAACAAGTGGATTATAATATAATATGGCAAAACAAAAACATATTGAACAAGATGGCGTAATAATAGAGGCATTATCAAACGCTATGTTCCGTGTCGAATTAGAAAATGGGCATATTTTAGTTGCTCATATTTCTGGTAAGATGAGAATGCATTATATTAAACTATTACCTGGAGATAAGGTGAAATTGGAGATGTCTCCGTATGACCTAACCAAAGGTAGAATAACATTTAGATATTAACGCTTATAAGGCAATAAATATGAAAGTTAGAGCATCAATTAAAAAAAGAAGTGCTGATTGTAAAATTGTACGAAGAAAAGGAGTACTATTTGTAATCAACAAGAAAAACCCAAAATTTAAACAAAGACAAGGTTAAGAATTAAATTATGGCGAGAATTTCAGGTATTGATTTACCAAAAAACAAGAGAGGCGTTATCGGTTTGACTTACATTTATGGTATTGGTAGAAGTACAGCTTCCCAAATACTTAAGGCAACTGGTATCAGCGAGGACAAGAAAGTCAACGAATGGAATGACGATGACTTGGCAGCAATCAGAACTTACATCTCTGAGAATATTAAAGTAGAGGGAGAGCTTCGTTCTGAAATTCAATTGAACATCAAAAGATTGATGGATATTGGTTGCCAACGAGGAATACGTCACAGACTAGGATTACCTTTAAGAGGCCAAAGAACGAAAAACAATTCTAGAACCCGTAAAGGAAGAAGAAAAACTGTTGCTAACAAGAAAAAAGCAAGTAAATAATCGTTAGGAATTATGGCAAAACAAACAAAAGTAGTTAAAAAAAGAAAAGTAAAAGTAGAAGCGATTGGTGAAGCACATATCCAAGCGTCTTTTAATAACATTATTATTTCTTTAACGAATAAAAATGGAGAGGTTATCTCTTGGGCTTCTGCTGGTAAAATGGGATTCAGAGGTTCTAAAAAGAATACTCCTTTTGCGGCTCAAATGGCAGCTGAAAATTGTGCAGCGGTAGCTCACGAAGCTGGTCTTAGAAGAGTTAAAGTATTTGTGAAAGGTCCAGGTGCAGGTAGAGAATCTGCAATCCGTTCTATTCACAATTCAGGAATTGAAGTTAGTGAAATCATTGATGTGACTCCGATGCCACACAATGGATGTAGACCACCAAAAAGAAGAAGAGTATAATATAACCTTGATTTGAGTGAGAAATATCTCATCAAGTCCTAAATTATAAGAAATAATGGCAAGATATATTGGACCTAAAACCAAGATTGCAAGAAAGTTTGGAGCAGCAATCTATGGTGATGATAAAAACTTTGAAAAAAGAAGAAACCAACCTCCTGGACAACATGGCCCAAACAAAAGAAGAGGTGCTAAGCGTTCTGAATATGCAGTGCAATTAGCTGAAAAACAAAAGGCTAAATACACATATGGTATTCTTGAAAGACAATTTGCTAA
>CAKAOY010000004.1 GCA_916710115.1 uncultured Bergeyella sp. | reverse complement strand
AATCACTTTGTTTTATTTGTGCTGTTATCGTCTGGCTTGCTAAGAAAAATATCGCACCAGCTCCCAACACTCGTAGTTTAGTACTCATCAAATTAGTTTTATAGATTTATTTAACATTTTAGTGTAACAAAATTGAAAAACATTTTCAACATCACCAAATATTTCTCTAATTATTTTAATGAATACAAGTATCTATATTTTATTTATTTTTAGTTAAATATATTATTTTTAATATACATTGCTTAATTTAAAACATTATATATTAATAATTAATCATCTACACTTTTATTATATTTAATCATTATTAATAAGTTAAATTATGATTATTCCTATTTTTAATCATCCATAAAATCAGCTTTTTAGTAAAAAAGGTAGCCATCTCGTATGAGAAAGACTACCTTTTCTATTAATTTATGTTTTTCTATTGATAAAGAGGATCTGACTCCATATCCACATCGACACCGTCATTTTCCAACTGAACTTCCTGCATTTGCTGATGCTCCATCAGCGACGGTTTCTTTTCCTTCTTTGGTTTTTCTTTTTTCTCCTCCCCTAACGATTTCAACAAATCGACCGCACGCTTACCTTCCTCAGTATTTGGGTAGCTTAGAGCAATTTGTTGCAGACGAGACAACATCTCATTTTTACCTGCCATTTTTCCAATGATGAAAGCCTGTAACAATTCTAACTTCGGCATCAAAGTATCATCAGAATGCTTACTAATGATTTTCTCAATCTTGGTTTTTGCTTGTTCAAATTTTTCTTCTTTATATAATTGATAAGCTTCCTGATATACTTTCTCCACCTCCTTGTCTGCTGAAGAAAGGTCATTAGATAGTGGCGACTTCACATATTCAGCATAAGGAGTATTTGGGAAATCCCTCAATATTAACGATTTAGCACGCTCTGTTGGTTGAGGATTTTTTTTATAATTCATTGCAAAAATATGATACAACGCCTGCAATTTTACATCATCTTCTGGTTGGCTTTCCACCAAATTAAACAAAGTTTTAGTAGCCTCATCAGTCTTGGCAAAGAGATTTTCATACATCAGCCCCAATCCTAAACTTGCCGTATCTCGGTCTTTTTTCAGTACCAAAATTTTCTCCTTATATAAAAACTCGCTTCAAAACGACGAGGGTCCTTGGTAGAGAGTCTCCCCATTGCTGTATTTTTGGTATCCTCTATAGTCTGCATCCGTTGGGAATATCGCCAATTGTCTGCCAATGCACGATTTCTCCATACTTGCTTAAAGGTTGTTTTCCCCTTACTTACCACACTTTGGTTAGCAAAATAGAAACTCCCTTTGGTACTCGTGTAATCAGGGATATTTTGTTCTTTATTTCTATTGAAAACAGAGTTTGCGTTATAGTCTCCCTCATCAAATCCCTTATTTCGTTCTGCTAGCAATCGTTGGCGTTCCTCCTTTCCCTCTTGTTCTCTCAGTAGCTTAATTTTCTTCTCAAAAAATACTTCCTGCTCATTACGAGACATTTTGGTGAGGGCTAAGATGCTGTCATTTTTTTTGATGAGATAATAATTTTTTGTGAATTTTTTGAGGTTTTTACTGATACTCTCCAACTCTGTGCGGATTGGTCGATAAGACATCACTGTCAAAGCCGAATCATAATAAGCCGCCGCCGAAATGAAATCGTCTTTATCAAAATAATCTTTTCCGACCTCTCGATATAGCATCCCGCGAATTTGTGGATCAGAGGAGACTTGTTCTTTCAATTTCAACCCTTTTACAAAATATTTCAATGCCTCCTCTTGGTGTCCAGCAGTTTTTGCAATCAATCCTAAAGCATAATAAAATTCGTTTCTACGCGATGCATAGATTCCCTTTTTACTGATGGTTTCAAGCTGATTTTTCAGACTTTCATAGTCATCTGATGGTGTAAAACTTTTAGCTATTTCCAACTGAGATTTCACTTCAAAATCAAAATCATTAGCATATTTATAGGCAGTTACGAAACTCTCCATTGCCTCTTTATTCCGCCCTAAATCTCGTAAAATTTGCCCTCTCAAAAAAGCAATTCTACTTCTCAAAACTTTATTTTTATTAAGTAGATAGGCATTTTCTAATTCACTTACGGCCTCTTCTTTTTTATTATCTTGCAGTAATGTTTCCGCAAAGTAAATAGATAATAATTTGGCTTGCTTTTTTCTTAATTTTGAGTTTTCCTTTACCTCAGCGAAAATCTCTTCTGCCTTATAATAGTCCTTCAAATCTGCATATGCCTTCGCCTGATAGATTTTTGCTGTGAGCAAATTTTTGTGTTTTGGCATATAAGTAAAGATATAATTAAGGGCATCTAAGGCCTCCAAGGATTTGTTTTGAAGCAGATACGATTTCGCTAAGAGGATTTGTGCATCAAAAATCGTTTTATTCCTCTCTTCTCCATTTTTCAGTACAGAATATTTTGCTGTGGTCTTTTGGGCTTTCATTGCAGCGATATGGATAGGAGTCGCCATCTGCGATGTTCTTCTCTCATTCGGCATAAAAAACGATCTTGCCTTGCTATCCATACTTTGCTCTTCTCCAAATTGATTTTCAGTGGTAAGAACACGAATATACGGAGCATAGAAATTATCTTTATGCTCCTTTTTTTTGTTATTTATTGCTGTTTCTAAGGCTTGTTCGCCATTAAAAAGAGTATTATAGTAAGCAATATATTTTTTAATTCCTAATTTCTTCGGTTGAGTTCTATTGGTAGGCGAGCAGGAGAGTGCCACAACAAGCCCGAGGAATACATATACAATTTTCTTCATCTTAAAATTATAACTCATTAATTCTCTTTTTATTGTATCGAAAATGGTTTTTCTAATTTAGTATTAAAATCGGTCTATGTAGAAATTTTCCTTAGCTCTCATTATTTTTTGGTCGCCTTCAGATTTATCTTTATAGCCACATAGGTGCAGCACACCGTGAGCCAATACCCGAATCAATTCTCGCTCAAAATCATTATCAGAAAGTGTAATAGCATTTTCCTTTATCCTTGTGATAGAGATGAATATATCTCCACTGATGGTTTTTCCTTTCACATAATCAAAGGTAATGACATCTGTGTAATAGTCGTGATTCAAAAAATCTTGATTAACCTTCAAGAGATATTCGTCATCACAAAAAATATAGTTGATATTTCCTGTTTTTTTTTCTTCCGTACTGATAAGTTGTTCTATCCATTCCTCTACTCTATTTGGGAGGAGAAATTCTTCTATATTTTCAAAAAAAAATTGTATCATAATTATTTTTTTATTTGAAATGCTTCCATCCTTGTGCCGTTATTTCTGAAAGTTCATTACTACCACGAAGCACCATATAATTACCCTGAGAAATATCGACTGCGTGCCCTATAACAGTGAAATCTGGATGATTTTTAATTTTTTCATAATCTCCCTGCGATATGGTAAATAGTAACTCGTAATCTTCTCCACCAGAGAGTGCTGTCATTATAGGATTAAGATTAAATTCTTCTGCTGTCATTATCGTGAGTTCATCCATTGGTATTTTCTCCTCATAGAGGCGAAATCCCACCTTACTCTGTTCGGAAATATGCAATATTTCGGAAGCTAATCCATCGGAGATATCTATCATCGCAGTTGGTTTTATACCTAAATCTGCTAATTTGGTTTTAATATCAGTTCGAGCTTCTGGTTTTAGTTGTCGCTCTAAGATATAATCGTAGCCGTCCATTTCAGGTTGCATATTAGGATTTACCAAAAACACTTGATGTTCTCTTTCTAAAATTTGCAAGCCCATATAGGCTCCTCCTAAATCTCCTGTTACGACCAATAAATCGTTTGGCTTTGCTCCGCTTCTCTTTATAATATTTTCTTCATTTTCAAAGCCAATAGCTGTGATACTTATCACTAACCCCGACTGTGAGCTTGTGGTATCCCCTCCTACCAAATCCACATTATATCGTTTGCAAGCTAATTCTATTCCTGCATATAACTCATCAAATGCCTCTACAGGGAATCTATTAGAAGCAGCTATGGATACCAAAATTTGGCTTGGAGTAGCATTCATTGCTACAATATCCGATAAATTTACAACAACGGATTTATACCCCAAATGTTTCAATGGAGCATATCCTAAATTAAAATGAACTCCCTCCGCTAAAATATCGGTTGAAACAAGCATTTTTTTTCCCTGTGGATTGAGAATTGCCGAATCGTCACCCACACCAAATATTGTAGTATCATTTTTTATTTCAAAATGTTTAGTAATATGCTTAATAAGTCCAAACTCCCCTAACTGAGAAACTGGCGTAAGTTGTATTTTTTTATCTTCTAACATTTTCTTAAAATCTTTTACAAAAATAGGAATTTTATACTTAAAAATAAAAAGCAAGAACCCGAATGGGTTCTTGCTACTCAGTTAACAAAATATTTTAATTAGTAACCTTTATTTTGTTTGATATTAGGATTTGCTTTCAACTCCGTTAATGGAATTGGAATACCAAGTTTCGGATCTCCATAAGGAACTGCCTCACTCTTGCTCGTTCCTCTACCATATTTTTGGAGTGTAGCATCTACTATTGGTAGAGCTTTTTCCGCTCTCATCAAGTCATCAAAACGGAATCCTTCACCTGCAAATTCTTTTCTTCTTTCGAGTAAGATATTGTCTAGTGTAGCAGATGAATATTTCGCAGCTCCTCTATTACTTGCTATTTGATTCAAATAAGTAAGAGCCGTAGCAGAATCTCCTGTTTGTAGAAGTGCCTCAGCGTAGATTAACACTACTTCCTCGTATCTAATCACTGGAATATCGTATGAGCCTATAGCACTCGTGTCAGTATATTTTATACATCTATATCTCTCTGGATTAGCCTTATTAATAGCCGAACCACTCACAGCAAACAATTTTCTTCTCACATCTCCCGTTTCATATTTAGAATATAGGTCTCTCAAGAATTCTATATCTCCGTACGAATTTTCACTTGTTTCTGTATAGATAGACGCCAAGCTATTTATATTTCTATTGTCTATACCACTATTTGCAATGGAGAAAATTTGGTTAGCTGTAGAATCTGTGGTAAATGTATCTGCAAAAGCTTTGGATGTCGCTACGCTATATTTTCCGCTATCAATCACTTCCTTAGCATATTTTTTAGCTATATCGTATTTTTTGAAATACAATGCTATTCTTGCTTTGATTGCTTTTGCGGCATTGGTAGTAATATAGTGTTTAGTTTTATCGTCTTTACTAGCTGAAAGTAAAGATATTGCTTGGTCTAAGTCTGTCATTGCATTATCATATACTTCCTGCACGGTATTCCTTTTTGGAGAGATTTTTTCTCCATAATTTTTCACATAAGGAACTCCTAATGCCGACATACCTCCACCATCTACATTTTGTTGACCATAGATTCTCAATAAATCGAAGTGTGCCAAGGCTCTCAGTGCATACGCCTCGCCTTTGTAGTGGTTAATCGTTGCTTGATCGCCAGAAGCATTGGCGTTGATTACTACATTGGCATTAACAATTACTTCGTATGCTTTGGACCAAAATCCGCTAATTTCTAACGTAGTATTGATAGTATTAAGTTGCCCTACTTCTCGGAATCTTCCTGTCTTACCAGCTGAAAAAGCATTATCTGTTCTCACTTCATTTAATATGATAATATCCCTTCCGTAATAATTAGTCTCCGCCATTTTGTCGTATGCACCATTAAGGATACCTCTCAGTGCCTCTGCTGTATTTACATTACCCTCTACTGGTTTGTCTTGTGCCAATGTAGGTTCTAATGCAGATTCTCTACAAGAGTTCAGCAATGGGAATGTAGTCCCTAATGCTATTGCTAAATATATTATTCTTTTCATTATCTTTTAGAATTTTAAATTAACACCAAATATTATAGATTTTACAGGTGGAGCTGTCAGCCTTATCACCCCTGTATTCATAATATTGTTATTAGATGTTTCTGGGTCCAATTTTAGGTTTTTATCCTTCACCCAAGTATATATATTTGTTGCTTTCACAGTGAATGTTACTCCTTCTATTCCTATTTCGCTTAGGAATTTAGATGGTAAGTTATATCCTAATGTAACATCTCTTAATCTTGCGAAAGTACCATCATATAAGTGTCTTGAAGATTCTTGATCAAAGTTGTTAGTTTCTCCAAATACAAGTTTTGGTACATTGGTTACATCACCAGGTTGTCTCCAAGCATTTAATAGTTCATCAGAGCCATTGAATCTTGCCAATGTAAAATCATTCGTTCTCATATAGAGTCTTGCGATATCTTCATATACTTTGTTTCCTCCAGAGAAATACACGGATGCATCTAAGAATAATCCTTTGTATTCAATATGAGTAGAAACACCACCTGTATATTTAGGAATCGCAGAACCTTGATATGTTCTTTGAGCCTCTGCATAGTTAGATGTTCTTTCTCCATCTACTCCGTTTTTATACCATTCTGGAGCACCAGTTTGTACATTTACCCCAGCCCATGTTGGCATATACCAAAAGCCGAAATCCTTGCCTATTTCAACATTTTTTTGGTCTAAAGCATCACCAGACAACGGACTTATAATGTTACCTTCGGTATCTCTTACCAAGTCATTTACGCGGTTTCTTACGGTAGCAATATTAGCAGATATATTCCAAGTAAAGTTTTCATTTCGGAAAATATCATAGCTCAACAATGCCTCGATACCTCTATTGGTTATTGCTCCTACATTCATTGGTTGAGACTCAAAACCTGTAGTTCTTGACAGCGGTGCATCAAGCAATAGGTCGTAAGTATATTTGTTATAGTATGCTACGGAACCTGACAACCTTCTGTTTAACAATGCAAAATTAATACCTACATCAAAGGTTTTATTCTTTTCCCAAGTAAGTTTTTCATTACCCAAAGAAGATGGATTAATCGCTCCATTATCATCATAATTTGAGGTATAAGAAAGTAGCCTTTGATATACATTTGAAGTGATATTAGAGTTACCTGTAACCCCATAAGAAGCTCTTAGTTTCAACTCATTAAAGATATCAGATAATACATCTTTGTGTAGGTTATAAGCTCCACCTACTGACCAGAATGTACCAAATCTATTAGAAGGTGCAAATTTAGAAGACCCCTCTCGTCTGATACTACCATCAAGGATTAATCTATTAGCATAGTTATAGGTAAGCATTCCTAAATAGGAAAGGTTAGCATAGTCACTATATGTAGAATTTGTATTCTTATTTTTTGATGTCGATGCCAAATTAGTCAACCCATCAGCCGAAAATCCTTGTCCGCTTCCACTCAAACCATATTGCTGATATTTTTGATATTCGTGCATTGCCAACACATTAAAGTTATGAGACCCAAAGCCAAACTTATAAGTTAAGGAATTTTGCACTACCCAAGCATATGCATTAGTAATAGCCTGCTCCCCATTTCCTCCTTGGCTAGCTGTCTGCCCATAAGTTCTGTTATCATACCCTTTGTATATTAGGGAGGTATAGTCCAAATTCACTCTTGTCGCGAATACCAAATCTTTCAATATTTTGTAATCTACCTTGGCATTTACCAACCCTCTCAATAATGTTTGTCTTTTTACATCATTTTCCTTGAAATACAAATAGTTTTGTGCACCTCCATATTTTATAAATGTATCAATATTAATAGAGCCATCTTCATTGTATGGATTAGCCCAAGGAGATGCCAATGCCCTTGTTAAATACGGGTTTGACAAGTAAGAACTCTGCTCATTAATAGGATTTTGAGATACCCAAGAACCATTCACAGACCCTTCGAAGTTAATCCTATCGGTGAGTTTTCTTGTTACTTTCAATAAACCTGCTATCCTTTGGAATGGATTCGCAACCTTAATCGTTGGTTCCGTTCTATTATACCCTAACGATGCATAGAAAGTTCCTTTATCATCACCACCAGAAGCAGAAAAATCTACATTGTATAGAGAAGCATTTTTATTCGTAAGCGTATCATACCAATTAGTAGATACTCTACCTCTATTTACCCATAAGTTAGCACCTGCCAATTCATTTTCAAGAATAACATCTCCCGCATTTTCTACTGGCACACCGAAAGCATTAGAAACTGCTACTTTTAGCAAATCAAATCTCTGTTCTCCCGTAAGAAATCTTCTTTTGAAGTAAGCATCATTTTGGAAACCAACAGCAGAACTTAGGTTAAACTTCGTTTTACCTTTTTTACCATTTTTGGTAGTGATTACGATTACCCCGTTAGACCCTCTTGCACCATACAACGCCGTTGCAGAGGCATCTTTTAACACAGTAATACTCTCAATATCTTGGCTATTGATACTCGCCAATGTAGAGATAGTAGAACCTGTAACACTCGGACCTACATCTCCATTTTCTACTGGCACACCATCAATCACATAGAGAGGGTCGTTACTACTACTGATAGACCCCATACCTCTTACCATTACAGTTTGTTGAGACCCTGGCGTACCAGATGAGGTATTGACTACTACCCCTGGAGTCTTACCTTGCAACGCTTGATCCACAGAAACAATTGCAGGCGAATTTACATCTTTACTCGAAAGCTGTACTGAGTTTCCGACAGCTTCAGAGGCTTTCTTCTTTGTAACCCCCAACAAAACAACCGTTTCTAGTTCTTTCGTTTTTATAGAGTCACTTTTTTTCACTTGTGCTACCAATGACTGGCTTGCTAAGAAGAATATAGCACCAGCTCCCAGCACCTTTAATTTCGCACTCATTCAATTAATTTTTAAAATTTATTTAACACTTTATTGGGAACAAAATTGAGAATAATTTTCAATATGACCAAATATTTCCAAAATTATTTTTATAAAAACACACTATTATTTACTTTTCTTTCAAAAAAAACACATTTTATATACATTAATAACATTTTATTTTTATCTACTAATTTTTATGATATTTTAATTATATAAATTGTATTAACATTTTATTTTAAATTGATAATCAATATTTTATACGCATATTGCATTTTGACATTATAATAATGATTAATATCATATATTATCAAATCTCTAATTTATATTTATATGAAAAATAAGTGCAAAAAAAATTATTAAACTTTACACTTTTTGTAATAAAAAAAGAGCCTTACAAAAGGCTCTTTTATATAAAAATATATTTTATTTTTTAATATACGGATTATTGTTTATTTCCGATTGTGGGATATCAAGCGTCAATCTACTATCCGTAGAAGTGAATGTCTCTCCTTTATGAGATATATGATTAGAACCTCTCGTTACGGAAAGATGATTTCTCTTCATTGATAAATAAGATTTCCCCTCGCCCCAAAGTTCAATACGAGTATTGAGGTAGATATACTTCAATAGGTCGTCTTGGGAGAGCCCATTAATTTTTGTAAGTTCTGCACTTACAGTAGCATCACTAAATCTCTTTTTGATAAGTTCAGAAATCAATCGTTTTGCCTCAGTAAGATTTCCAGTTTTAGCAGCTGCTTCGGCACCTAAGATATAGAATTCATCTACTCTCATAAACACATAATCGGAAACAATTACCCTTTGAGCACCACGCTCTCTACCCGATGCAGAGAAAAATTTATTAACAGGCTGATAGTGTCTTGTATCTCTTGGTGTAGCCTGATAGTTTGCAGGAAATTGCTGTTTTCTGATATCTCCTGCCTCTATTTGATTGTAGAGGTTTTCATCCATTGCTTTATAGCCACCAGCCCAAGCATATCCATAGGAGAAGTCGTCCATATGTCCCCAGAAGCTTACCAATTCGATATTTGCTTGCGAAGTGATATCATATCCCCACATCCAACTTGGTGTATTCACATCATTAAATCCTCCTCCTGATGGCGTACCTGTACCTTTATGGTCGTAGTAAGCGCATTCTTCTCTACTTGTAAGTGTAAATCCACCATTATTAATAATATCTTGTGCAAGAGGCAATACTTTATCATTTTCTCCCATAGCGGCATAGGTATAGGCCAAAAGACCTTCTGCTACATATTTATTGATAATCCCTTTATTTTTTCTTTCAAATCCACTGAGATTATCCACAGCATATTTTAAATCTTTTACGATTTGGGCATATACTTCTGATTGTTTAGCCTTTGGCTTTGCTACTACACTTGTATCCAAATACAATGGAATAGAATTGGTTTCCGAATTTGGTTCATATTGATTAGTATATAGTTGCAACAAATAGAAGTATGCATACGCTCTCAATGCTTTTGCTTGTGCCATTGAATATTTTTGCTCTCCCGTAGGATTAGCATCATTACCTCCAAGGCCTTGTATTACTTCATTAGCACCAGCAATTAATCTGTAATAATATCTCCAAGGAATATAGTTTTCTGTACTTGTATAGTTATCCGTAACTACATATCCCGCTATATCTCTATACCAACCATATCCTGCATTTGCAAGTGCCATATCCGAAGACAACATATCCATATAGATATCATATGATTTTTGACCAAAGTCATCATGTCTTTTCGATGCCCCTCCCGTACCTGGGGTAATCATCATACGATATAGTCCATATAACTTAGCCTGAGCAGGCGGGTTTGATAATGTTGATGTAGGCTCCGATTGTAGATACTCTTCTCTACAAGATGTAACCGAAAGAGATAATGTAGCCAATAGAGAGGCTAATATTATTTTATTTTTCATTGTCTTGTTCAAAATTTTAAATTAGAAATTTACTTTCACACCAAATGTAAAGTTAGATAATGGGTTATATCTATACGAACTAGACCCTCCTGTCTCTGATGTTGTTGGATTGAATCCTTTTCTTGCTGTTGCAATCCAAAGGTTATCACCAGTTACATTGAATGATAATCCTGTAAGTCCTAAATCTCTTACCAAATCTTTTGGTAATTCGTAGCTAAGGCTCACATTATTCAATACTAAATAATCTGTTTTTGTAAGGAAGCGTGTAGATTGGTCAGCAAAATCTGTTTCTCCCTCTGCTTGGTGAGACAATTTTGGTATATCTGTTACATCTCCTTCTTTTTGCCATCTATTTAGCATATCCTTATGCCAGTTGGTTGTACCTATTTTAGAGTTCTCCATATATCCTGCATACACACTATCATAAGCATATCCACCAAGGCTATACAACATTTGAGCACTGATAGAGAATCCTTTGTATCCTGCTCTTAGGCTGAAAGCTCCTCTCACATCTGGGATTACAGATTTCCCTACAAATTTTTGTGTTGCATTAGAATATACCTCAGTAAGAGTTTCAGAGATTTTAGCATTTGGATTAGCTCTTTGATATTCGTATAGTGAATTAATTTCCTCTCCACTATCATAAGAATTGTTGCCATTCTTATCTTCATAATGCATTGTCCATTGAGCTCTACCATTGGCCGAATTCACCCCTCTATATTCTCTCATATAGTAATCATAGATACTATGCCCCACTGCTCTACCGTAGCCAGATTCGGATAGGTCTATCACTTTCTCTAAGCCTGTACTTGGGTCAATAGGTAAGCTTTTAAGTTTATTAGTAATGATTTCTCCATTGATTGATAAATCCAAGAAGTAATCTTTCTTATTAATAATATGTCCAACTACATTAAATTCAAAACCTTTATTTACCAATCTCCCTTCATTGACTTTTACCACAGCATTTCCAGTAGATGGTGCCAATCTGTTATCAAAGATAAGTTGGTCAGTAGTTTTATTGTAATAATCTACTGAGATTTCTAATGCTCTGTTGCTAAACAATGTTAGCTCAGCACCTGCTTGGAAAATTTTAGACTTTTCCCAAGTAAGATTTGGATAACCTATTCTATTGAAAGACGCTGCTGGTAGGTCCATAAAGTTAGCAGGGTCATAAACGCTATAACCAGGATAATATCCCACACCACCTTGGTCTCCCACAGTACCATAACTTGCCTTCAACTTCACATTTCTGAAGAAACTATTTCCTCTTAGGAAGCTTTCTTTACTCACTATCCAAGCTGCCCCAGCAGACCAGAAGTTGTCCCATTTATCATTCAAGAATCTTGATGAACCATCTCTCCTTGCTGATGCTGTCAAGAAATATTTATTAGCAAAATCATAAGCTACTTGCCCGAAATAACTCTCTAATGTAAAGTTATTTATATAGGAATTAAGACTTGATATCGTAATAGCGTTGCTAAATTCCGTACCACTTGGGATAATCAATCCTTTTTTCTCTGCTCTTAATATTCTATCCTCATCGCTATTACTTTCGTGAGCAACGAATGCTTGTACTCCGTGGTTTCCGAATCTATTTTGGTATCTTAACAATTGGTTCCAGTTATAAGAGAAAGATTCATTTCTACCTTTGTATAAGCCGCCACTCGGAGCTTCAGACCCATAATATGGGTTAGAATAATCATCTGTATTATGACTATAAAATTGCCCACCAATTCTCGTTTCAAAACTTAATCCTTTTAAGATATCAGCCTTTAAGAAAAAGTTGGAATTCACCTCATGTCTTGTTCTGTTCATTCTATCATAAGTTGCAAATCCCACAGCGTTGGTTAGTGAAGAGTAACCTCTACCTATACCATAATCATATTTATATCCACCAAAGTAAGGGTCTATTATTTTGTTTCCATTTTCATCTCTTTCAAATAATGGATAGATAGCTGGCATACCATCTGTTACCCAAAATATATTATTTGATGTTGATTCTTGCCCATTAGCACGAGACTTCACGAAAGTATAACCCAAGTTAAACTCACCTGTAAGCCAAGGTTTTGCCTTATGAGTCAAGTTTAATCTACCTGAATATCTTTCATAGCTGGTATTTAAGGAATATCCCTCATCTTTTAAGTATCCAATACCCGTGTAGTAAGTAGTCTTGTCGGACCCTCCACTGATGCTCAAGTTATGCTCGGAACGAACCGAAGTTTGGAAGGCATAATCCTCCCATCTCTCTGGGTCGTATTTTCTTTTTATACCTGCTCTTACAGTTCTTGTTGTAGGGTCTATAAGGCTAGAACCTGGTACTCCCCATAGATTATATTTTGGATTAATTCCATTATCCCCCCATAGGTTATTACTTGCCCAAGCTGCTGCGTTTCTATCATCATGACCTCGTTGCTTAGCATTGTTAAATAACGCTTCCCAAGCAAGACCTATATAAGTCTCTGGAGATTTAATCGTTTCATATCTTGGGAGCAAGTCAAAGTTATAACCAATTTTAGACTCCAACTGGATAGAAGAGCGATTTGCACGACCTTTTTTAGTCGTCAATAACACTACCCCATTTGCACCACGAGCACCATACACAGAGGTCGCCGTAGCATCTTTCAATATTACTGTAGATTCTATATCATCTGGATTAATCGCTGATACATTTCCCGTATATGGTACCCCATCTAATACATATAATGGCGATCTGTTCCCATTTACCGAACCAAAACCTCTAATACGAATCGTAGCCTCCGAACCTGGTTGTCCAGAAGTATTTATCACTCTCACCCCCGCAGATTCTCCCGCTAAGGCTTGAGAAATGTTAGATACAGCTTTTGTCTCAATAGATTTATTATCTACTTTAGAAGCCGTCCCTACATAATCGTCCTTCTTCACTCGCGTATATCCCACAAGAACTACCTCCTCAATGTCTTTTGTCTTCGTGGAATCACTTTTCTTAACCTGTGCTATCAACGACTGGCTCGCTAAAAAGAATAGCGCACCAGCACCCAGCACTTTAAAATTCGCTCCCATTGAATTAATTTTTATGATTTATTTAACATTAAATTTTTTACAAATATGATTATTTTATTTAATATGACAAAATATTTCTCACTTTTTTTTACTAAAAAAATATTATTTTAACCATTTTTTTAAATAAATCAATACTTTTCAACTATTATTACTTTATTGCTAAAATTTACTAAATTTTATTAATATCATAACTATTAAAATTGCCATATACAACGCAAAATACTAATTATCAATAAATTATAATATTTTAGTAAAATAAATAATTTCATAATAATTAATGTTATATATTAATGAATATCCAACGCTTTTTTGCATTAAAAATCAGTATATTTTTTTTCAATAAAATTAACTCTATTTCTATCAAAATAGTTAAAAAAATTAGCCATTCCACTTGGGAATGACTAATTTTATTTGTTTTTATGCTGGAATTTCACTTCTGAATAGGAACGAAATAACCTCTTTATTCATCTTATCAATCATCTCACTAAATAAGTGGAAAGATTCCTGCTTGTAGATAATGAGCGGGTCTTTTTGTTCATAGACAGCTCCTTGTGAAGAGCGACGAAGGTCATCCATCTCTCTAAGGTGCTGTTTCCAATTATCATCTATGATAGAGAGCGTTATGTTTTTCTCAAAATCAATAATAAGACTATTACACTCAGTTTGGTACGCCTTTTCGAGGTTGGTAACAATCGTTAGTTGTTTATGACCATCAGAGAATGGCACCTGAATATCGCGGAACATATTTCCTTGTGTTTGGAATACATTCGTAATGATTGGGAATGCCTTATCCTTCATCATCTTCAATTTAGTATGATAGAATTCCTCAGCAGATTTGAAGAGTTTGTCTGTCAATTCTTTCACTGATTTATTTTTGAATTCGTCTTCGGTGATTGGAGATTCCATCATAAAATATTTAATAACCTCAAACTCAAAATCTTTGAAACTATCCTCAGCTTTGGTTTTCTCAACAATAGAGAGTGCGACATCAAAAATCATATTAACGATATCGTATTCTAATCTCTCTCCGAAGAGGGCATTTTTTCTTCGTTTATAGATTACATCTCTCTGCTTGTTCATTACATCATCATATTCAAGTAATCTTTTACGAATACCGAAGTTATTTTCTTCTACTTTTTTCTGGGCTCTTTCTATTGATTTTGTAATCATAGAGTGCTGGATAACCTCTCCTTCCTTATGTCCTAATCTATCCATCATTTTGGCAATTCTTTCGGAGCCAAAGAGTCTCATTAGTTTGTCTTCTAAGGATACATAGAATTGGGAGCTTCCTGGGTCTCCTTGTCTTCCCGCTCGCCCTCTTAATTGTCTATCTACACGGCGAGAGTCGTGTCTTTCTGTTCCGATAATAGCAAGTCCACCTGCTTCTTTTACTTCTTTTGAAAGTTTGATATCGGTACCACGCCCTGCCATATTGGTAGCGATAGTTACCACACCTGCACGCCCTGCTTCGGCTACAATTTCCGCTTCTTTTTTATGGAGCTTCGCATTAAGCACTTGGTGAGGGATTTTTCTCAAACTCAATGCCTTAGAGAGAAGTTGAGATATTTCCACCGAGGTTGTTCCTACCAATACGGGACGCCCTGCGGAAGTTAATTTTTCTATTTCCTCAATCACGGCATTATATTTTTCGCGGTTGGTTTTATATACTAAATCGTGTCTATCATGTCTTTGGATAGGTCTATAAGTAGGTATCACCACTACATCTAATTTATATATTTCCCAGAACTCGCCTGCTTCTGTTTCAGCGGTACCTGTCATTCCCGCAAGTTTGTTATACATACGGAAATAATTTTGTAGAGTAATGGTAGCAAAAGTCTGTGTAGCAGCCTCAATTTTCACACTTTCTTTTGCTTCTATAGCTTGGTGTAGTCCGTCGGAATAACGACGCCCTTCCATAATACGACCTGTTTGCTCATCTACGATTTTCACCTCGCCATCCATCACTACATATTCTCCATCTTTTTCAAAGAGGGTATATGCTTTTAGTAATTGACTTAGGGTATGAATTCGCTCGGATTTTTCAGCAAAATCAGCAAAAAGTTTTTCTTTTTGTTCGAATTCTTCTTCTTTAGAGAGGTTTTTAGCTTCCAGCTCAGCAATTTCTGTTCCGATATCTTGCAATACGAAGAAATTTGGGTCAGAATTACCTTGGGACATATACTCTACACCTTTATCAGTCAAATCTACCTGATTATTTTTTTCATCAATCACAAAATAGAGGTCTCTATCTACGATAGGCATATCGCGATTGTTATCTTGCATATATTGAGCTTCTACCTTTTGGAGTAGAGCTCTATTTCCATTTTCGGAGAGGAATTTGATGAGTTGTCTATTTTTTGGTAACCCTCTATATGCTTGAAGGAGTTTGAATCCTCCATCTTTTGTATTTCCTGAGGCTATTAATTTTTTTGCCTCATTGAAGATAGCGGAGATTGTTTTTTTCTGTACTTCTACAATTCTATCAACAGAAGGTTTCAGTAGGTCAAACTCGTGTCTATCACCTTGTGGTACTGGTCCAGAGATAATTAGCGGAGTTCTTGCATCATCAATCAATACGGAATCCACCTCATCCACAATAGCGAAGTTAAGTTCTCTTTGTACAAGTTCCTCGGATTTTGTAACCATATTATCCCGAAGGTAATCAAACCCGAATTCATTATTTGTTCCGTAAGTAATATCGCAATTATAGGCCTTTCTACGAGCATCGGAATTCGGTTGATGGTTATCTATACAATCAATCGTCAATCCATGAAATTGGTATAATGGTCCCATCCAAGCGGAGTCTCTTTTTGCAAGGTAGTCATTCACAGTAACGACATGTACCCCTCTTTTTGGTAATGCATTAAGGTATATTGGCAGAGTTCCTACCAAAGTTTTACCTTCCCCTGTTGCCATCTCGGCGATTTTACCAGAGTGTAGCACTACCCCACCAATAAATTGAGTATCGTAATGCACCATATCCCATTGTACTTTCACCCCTGCGGCATCCCAATGGTTATGCCATACAGCAGTATCACCATCAATAGAAACGAAATCTTTGGTCATTGCTAGTTCTCTATCTCTATCGGTGGCTTTTACTCTTATTTCTCCATTTTGAGCCCATCTTCTGGCAGTTTCTTTTACTAAGGCGAAGGCTTCTGGGAGAATATTGGTTAAGACTTTTTCCTCTAATTCATAGGCTTCTTTTTTCAGAATTTCTACTCTATTAAAGAGGTTTTCTTTTTCATCTACATTTTCGGTTTTAGAAATATCCTCACGGATTTTTTCTATTTGTGCAGTTACGTTCGCCGATGCACTTTTGATTTTTTCTTGGAACTCCAAAGTCTTTTCTCTCAATCCATCATCTGTAAGTTGTTGGATTTGTGGCTCTACAACTTTTATTTTTGCAACTACCTTTTTTACTTCTTTTAAGTCATTGGCATTTTTATCTCCCAAAAAACTTTTAAGGATACTACTTAAAAAACTCATAATATTATCTGTTTTGTAAGAATATATTTTTCTACTTTCTTTGATTTCTAAAATACACAAGAAAGCAGAAAAACTATCTCTCTGCCTTCCTATTTGATTATTTATTAATATTCATCTTCATTCCAAAGGAAATCCTCATCGGTAGGGTAATCACTCCAAACCTCTTCTATAGATTCGTAGATTTCCCCCTCGTCTTCAATAGCTTGTAAGTTTTCTACCACTTCCATTGGAGCACCTGTTCGTATTGCATAGTCTATAAGTTCTGCCTTAGTCATTGGCCAAGGTGCATCGCTAAGATAAGATGCTAATTCTAATGTCCAGTACATATTTATTATATTAATTATTTGCAAAAATAAACATTTTCTTATTTTATTTGAATAAAATTAAGAAAATCATTTGTGAAGTTATCCAAAAAAAACTTTACTCTTCACTTAACATATATTATCTCCCTCTCAAAAACCATTCCACAAATTTTTTTATGCCATTTTGGAAATTAGTCTTTGGTGTATAGCCTACCATTTTTTTTGCTTTGGTAATATCAGCGTTGGTTTTCTGCACATCTCCTGCCTGCATTGGTAGTCTATTTAGCTTTGCCTTTCTATCTAAATTGGTTTCAATCTCAACAAGCATTTCTTTTAGACTAACCACTTGATTTTCACCAAGATTAAGCACCTCATATACTTTGTTATGATTTTCTAAATAGACTATAGACTTCGTAATTCCATCTACTATATCCTCGACAAATGTGTAATCTCGAGCCGTGGTCCCATCACCATAGAATGGTATTTCTCCTCCATCGGAGATAATTTTTGCGAATTTATGGATTGCCAAATCTGGGCGTTGACGAGGACCATAAACCGTAAAAAATCGCAACTGAATCATATCTATATCATACAAATGATGGTAAGTATGCCCTAATATTTCGCCACATTTTTTTGTCGCTGCATAGGGAGAAATTGGTCTATCCACATTGTCTGTTTCGGCAAATGGAATTTTCTCATTATTACCATAAACACTTGAAGATGAGGCACAAATAAACTTTTTAATACCATAATCCTTACATAATTCCCAAAGATTCATAGAGCCTAAAATATTCACTTCAGCGTACTCCATAGGTCGCTCAATAGATGGGCGAACCCCTGCCAAGGCTGCCAAATGAATCACCATATCTATTTTATATTTTTGGAAAATAGTTTCTAATCCCTTTTTGTCCCTAATATCTTGATAATAAAACTCATATAACGCTACATCTACAAGTTTGGATTGAAGTATCTCTATATCTTTTTCTTTATCATTTGTAAAATCAAAATTAGGCGACAGTTCAACAGATTCTAGGGTATTTTTTATTTTAATTTTATAATCGTAAAAATTGTCAAAATTATCTATATTAATGACAAAATGTCCTTTTTTTAATAATTCTTCTATCAAATGTGAGCCTATGAAACCACTTCCGCCCGTAACTAAATAATTCATCTAATTATGTATTTTTTATTTGATAATATCTCTTTGCAAAACGATAAATGCTGGAAAATGGTCGGAATATCCATCTTGATAAATATCCCCTGCCCACGCCCGAAAAGGATACCCTTTGTATTGTCCCGAATCTGTAATGAGATATTTCGGAGCAAAAATATCTGTTTTGAACATCTTATAGCCTTCAGTTTGTGGATTTACCAAATTTTTACTGATAATAATTTGGTCAAACATATTCAATCCATCTCGATATGCATAGGAAGCCACACCATTTTTAAATAATTTCCACATTGGATTGAAATAGGGTCTATCTTCACTGAGTTTTTTCTCCTCACCCTCAGCACCTAAATGTTTTGTTATGCTCTCATTAACAGGGTCATCATTAAAATCTCCCATAGCGATAAGTTTTACATTTGGTATCTCGCTTCGGAGTTCATCCATTACATTTTTAAGGGTTTTTCCAGCTATGTTTCGTTTCGGTTCAGAAGATGCTCCTCCACGACGCGAAGGCCAATGATTCATCAAAACACCGACTTTTTCGCCATCTAAAACACCATAGACAACTAAAATATCCCGGGTATATTCTCGCTTTCCATCTTCATTAAAATTTACAACTTCCTTTTTAAAAATTCTTATCGGTACAAATCTTTTCTTTTGGTAAATAATTGCTACATCTATCCCTCGTGGATCATAGGAATTAAAATGGGCAATTCCGTAATCATATTTTACCAATGCGGGTTGCTGGATAAGGTCTTGTACAACTTGGCGATTTTCCACCTCTATAAGACCTGCTATTACTGGGGCTGTTTTGGTATATTCTCTGCCCAAATCAGCAATTACCTTGGATATTCTGATTAATTTTTCTTCATATCGTTTTTTAGTCCAAGCCTTAGGGCTATTTGGAGTAAAATCATCACTTAGGACTTGTTTTCTCACGACTTTTTTACCGAATAATTTCTTATCTACCCATTGACCTTTATATTCCTCTGTAATAGGCAAATATTTCAATGAATCAATCGGTACCGAACGATGAAAAGCAGGATTAGACGGCAATAAAGTACCATCTATATAATCTGCTGATGGGTAAATATCCCAAAGATTTTCTACATTCATAAAACCTATCCCCACCCTTTGTACTCGTCTTTGTTGGGCAGAAACAATGGATATTATCGATAGGAGTCCTAGTAATATATATTTTTTCATTCTCCTTAACATTTATCTTTTCCTAAAAAATAAAGTCCTTTTAGGGTGTGTAGTTTATCCACAATACTTATTTTATCTGTAAGTGGCTGATAGATATGAGATACACCTCCTGTACCTATTACGAGGCAATTACCACCTACTTCTGAATTGATTCTGTCTATGAATCCCTCTACCATACCAAGATATCCGTAAATAATACCACTCTGCATACACGAAATAGTATCCAAACCCAAAATTGTCTTAGGCGGGATGAGTTCTATTTCGGTAAGTTGAGCCGTCTGCTGGATAAGTCCATTAAGAGAAGTGATGATACCAGGAGCAATAATCACTCCTAAGGTCTCTCCCGTCTCAGAGATACAGCTCGCCGTAAGTGCTGTTCCGAAATCTACTATTATTTTCTTCTGATTAGGATATAGCTCATTAGCAGCCACGAGATTAGCATATATATCTGTACCCATTTGTTTGGATTTTGGTACTACGGCTGATGGTGTATTCCTATCTACTACAACAGCTATATGTTCTCCGTGGATTTTGTCTATTGCCTTCTTTACAGCAATTGTAAGTTGAGGAACTACAGAACCAATGATGATTCTACTCACCTCACTAACATTAATGCTATAAGTCTGATACGAACTAATAAACTGCATATACAACTCGTCTGCCGTCTTGTAGGGCTTAGTATTCAGCACCCACGAAACTTTGCAGACATCATCTACGAAATGTCCGAATCGGATATTCGTATTCCCTATATTTATTACTATTGCCGTATTTGCCATATCATTTTTTGATTTGCAAAAATAGTATAAAAAACATTAACAATCTCTATTCTAAAACCAATGCCCAACAATTACGGAAAAAATCATTTTCTGCCTATCAAAAGACCTGCTCAAATCAGCTTGTATCTGTCCAATCGGCGACTTATACCCGACCGAAATTCCTGCTGATACATCATTGATATTAAGTAATTCCTTAAAAGTAACACTCTGTTGAAAGGTATTGAGCATATCAAAATGGGCATTTAGGTATAAATTTTTCTTCATCTTAAATTGCATCTCATTTCTTGCTATTAACACATTTTCCACCGCATAGCTACCAAATTGATATCCTCTAAATGGTAAAAAACTCCCTAAATCCTGCTCAAAAATTCCGCCCAAATGATACTTATAGTATTGTAAATAAGCTCCCCCTATCGTAAAGCCTCCAAATAGATTCAATCTATATGTAACGATAGAACTTATTGGGAAATTCATCTGTAAATTTCCCTTTAGGAGGAAACTCTTCCGTCTTATTTCCTCATTTAAAACATCCAATAATTTCACCTCAGAAAACAAATATAATCCCATTGTTGGGAAATCTCTATCATCACGATTATCTCCCTTCAAGAAAGCATATGGATTGACAAAATGCCTCCCTTTATGGTATCCCCCAAAACCTATTTTCCGCTGATAAAAATCGTGGCTGACCCCTCCACCAATGATATATCTATCCCTGAAAATGGAATGCACATATACCTCATTCCGAAACCATTTCCACTTTTCGTAAATATTTCGGTCATCATCCTTCAATTCCAAAGCTGTACCCACCGCTGTAAGCCCAACCCCTGGCAAGTAACCATTATCTATGAAGTAATTAATAAAATATCTCGGGCGGTCGCCAACAATACCATCAGCCGACAAAATAGAATTGAACCCCAACTGTTTTGCTGTAAAATTAAACAACAATCCCGACTTAAAAACATTGTCATAATGTAAGCCCATCTTTATGGCGTACTTCGTATTATCTTCTTCCACAATTAGCTTCAGTATGTATCCATCATCTTGGGAAACTATATCGTAATTAATTAATTTGTAATACCCCGTAGCATAGAGCCTATCTATCAGCATTCTGATATCGTGATACGAAAGCCTCGCAGGAAATTTTAATCTTACTTTTCCTTTTACAAAATCTTCATTAAATAACTTGTTGTTTATCAATTGTATATCATTAATCTGGAAAAACTCCTCGACTCGACTTGGGATGAGTAAATCTTTCTTTGGGAGCTCTCGGAATACATCTACATACCTCAACGCCTCTTGATAGCCCGATTTTAAGATACTATCTTTATCATCATAACTAGTAGCAGTATATCCTTTTAAATTAGGGCGAATATTAATGTCCGTATATTGATATTGCTTTTGATGCTCTTTTTTAATGCTAAAATCTATGATTTGGTCAAGAATTCTCACCGCGGAAGTTAGTTCTTCTTTTTTTGCCAACGGAATATTCAAGTCCACTCCTATCACGACATCTATTCCCTTGTTTTTCAGTGGCTGAGAGGGGTAGTTCATTGTCATTGCTCCGTCTATATAGAGGCTATCACCAACTTGCACGGGATCCATCAATGTTGGGTATGCAGAACTTGCCATAATTGCACTCGT
Organism: uncultured Bergeyella sp.; assembly: GCA_916710115.1. GTDB lineage: Bacteria > Bacteroidota > Bacteroidia > Flavobacteriales > Weeksellaceae > Bergeyella_A. The sequence continues at coordinate 1,808 of CAKAOY010000004.1, read as the reverse complement.
GAGATCTCCCTTTTCAAAAATTTTCATTTTGCCACTTTCTAAATTTGTAGCTACGCACAAAAATGGAATTTTTAGTTTAGAAAAATCGGTTATTTTTGCCGAACTACCCAATAATTCTTTTAAAAATAAGAAATTACTCTGCCCTGAGGAGATGGACTTAGGTATGAAATTAAGCTTGCCTCGTTCTATTGGGAAAGTTACCAAATATCTGTCATTAACCTTATTAAAAAAAGTAGTCTCCCGTCTAGCTTTTTCATTAGCAATCAGGCTATAAAAATCAGTTGTTTTCACAATTTTCTCCAAGTCATTTGCCGAATATCCCGAAGCATAAAGTCCCCCAATAATAGCTCCCATACTCGTCCCAGAGATATAATCTACCTTTATTCCAAGAGAATCTATCACTTTCAGTACACCAATATGTGCAAATCCCTTAGCTCCACCTCCCTCGAGCGATAGGCCGACACTCGCATTTTGAGGTATCCGCAGACCTTCCCTAACTTGTGCTGGGAGGATGCCAACTACTATTACCATCAAAATATTCAATATCGTCCTTATCATTATTAGTTTTCACAAAATATTATAGCAAATGTAACGAAATATATTTAATTATAGTAAATACCTCATCACGAAATTTACCTCCATATTAAAGTCTAAAAAATAAAAAGAAATCTCTATTTTTGTGAAAAAATTTAAGAATGCCTAAACAACAAGTTGCCATCATCGGGGGAGGTGCCTCTGGATTTTTCTGTGCCTCTAATTTAGATTCTTCACGATACCAAATCCGCATCTTTGAACAAGGAAGTGAGGTTCTCCAAAAAGTAAAAATATCTGGTGGTGGGCGTTGTAATGTTACGAATGCTTGTTTTGACCCAAAAGAACTTATTCAATTCTACCCTCGTGGCAACAAAGAACTCCTCAGCGTATTCTCGAAATTTCAACCTGCCGATACTATGGATTGGTTCCAACAGCGAAATGTTCCACTAAACATAGAGACCGACAACAGAACCTTTCCCGAAAGCAACTCCTCACAGAGCATCATTGATTGTTTCCTCAGCGAAGCAAAGAAAAACAAAGTGGAAATCCTCACTCAAACGGGTGTAAAGTCTATATCCACCACAACAAACGGCTATGAGATACACACCTCGAATGGCATTTTTGGTGCTGACATTGTGATATACACTACGGGAAGTTCGCCAAAATCTCTAAAAATCATTGAAAATCTAGGGCATAACATCGTACCACCGATTCCATCGCTATTTACCTTTAATATTAAAGATGAACTACTAAGCGGACTGATGGGAACAAGTTTTGGGACGACCGAAATAAGTATCCCTCATCTCAAAGCAGTAGAATCTGGGGCTTTACTCATAACACATTGGGGACTATCGGGGCCTGCAGTCTTGAAACTATCTTCGTGGGAAGCTCGCTCACTCGCTCAGATGAAATATCAGTTCGAGATAGAAGTCAATTTCCTTGGAATGGATTATGACGAGGCTCTACACACTTTCATAGAATTCAAAAAACAATACCCAAAAAGAAGTCTTGCCCAGTCTAAAATGTTTAAAATCAGTAATCGTTTTTGGCATAAAATTTTAGAAATTTCTAAAATTGATTTCAATAAACAAATTGCTCATATTACGAACAAAGAAACGCAACTTATCTTAGAAAACCTATGCAAAAAACAACTAAAAGTAACTGGAAAATCCACCTTCAAAGAGGAGTTCGTAACCTGCGGAGGGGTAGATTTACGAGAAATTAATTTCAAAACGATGGCTTCTAAACTTCTACCTAATTTCTATATTGCGGGC
>CAKAOY010000003.1 GCA_916710115.1 uncultured Bergeyella sp. | reverse complement strand
ACGATAGAGTTTCTCTATTTGAAATTCTCCCAAAGGATACGATTATAGTTACTAAAAATATATCGTTGATTCTTGATAAAATTGATAAATTTTATAAAAAGGCAGAGGAGAAATTTACTACTCTTAGTAAGGATATTAAACATCAGACACCAGAAGAGTTATTCCTTACAAACAATGATTTGATGAAGACTCTACAAAAATTTCAAGTAGTAGATTTTTCGTCTCAGTCGTTTGGAGGATTTCCGATTTTAGAAGTTAAACAATCTCCACAGCCGTCTTTTAATAAGAATTTTGAGTTGTTGGTGGAGGATATTGTCAATAAATCTAATGAAAATTATGAAGTTTGGATTTCATTCTCTACTGAGAAACAGAAGAATAGATTAGAAGAGATTTTTCAGTCATTGATAAAAAATCAAAATACTAACAATAAATTGATTTTTAATGCCTTTTATTCTAATATAAATCAAGGGTTTGTAGATGTTGAAAACAAAATAGCCGTATATACTGATCATCAAATTTTTGACAGATATCAAAGATATAAGCAAAAAAATGCCTTTGCGAAATCCGAGCAACTCACCTTGAAGGATTTGATGTCATTGAAAATAGGTGACTATATCACACATATAGATCACGGGATTGGGAAGTTTATGGGGTTAGTGAAAGTCAATAACGGCGGAAAGGTGCAGGAATGCTTTAAATTATCTTATAAAAATGGCGATTTGCTTTATGTGAGTATCCATTCTTTGCATAAAATTTCTAAATATAATGGAGCTGATGGTAAGGAAATCATTCTCTCTAAATTGGGATCGCCAGCATGGAAAAATCTTAAACAAAAAACCAAAACTAAGGTTAAAGAAATTGCCTTTGACCTTATCAAACTTTATGCGAAAAGGAAAACAGCAAAAGGGTTCGCTTATTCGCAAGATACTTATCTACAAGACGAGCTAGAGGCGAGTTTCATTTATGAGGATACGCCAGATCAAGAAAAAGCAACTTTGGATGTAAAAAGAGATATGGAGGCTGATACGGTGATGGATAGATTGATTTGCGGTGATGTGGGATTTGGGAAAACAGAGGTCGCTATCCGTGCGGCATTTAAGGCGGTGTCCGATGGTAAGCAGGTGGCAGTGTTGGTGCCTACTACAATTTTGGCATTTCAGCATTTTAGAAGCTTTAAGGAGAGACTTAAAGAATTTCCAGTGAATGTTTCTTATCTCAATCGTTTCCGAACAGCAAAACAGAAAAAGGAAACTTTGGATCAACTTGAAAGTGGAAAATTAGATATCGTCATAGGAACTCATCAATTGGTGTCTGATAAGGTTAAATTTAAGGATTTAGGACTTTTAATTATTGATGAAGAGCATAAATTTGGCGTTTCGGTGAAGGATAAACTAAAAACTTTAAAATCAAATATAGATACGCTTACTCTTACTGCAACTCCTATTCCAAGAACACTACAATTTTCATTGATGGCAGCAAGAGATTTATCGGTGATAAAAACTCCACCACCAAATAGGCAACCTATTGAAACACAAATTATTGGGCTTGATGAGGAGGTGTTAAGAGATGCCATTTCATATGAACTTCAGCGAGATGGGCAAGTTTATTTTATTAACAATAGAATAGAAAATTTAAAGGAAGTGGCTGGGCTTATCCAAAGGCTCGTTCCTGATGCAAGAATAATTACAGGACACGGACAAATGGATGGTAAAGAACTGGAACAGAGAGTTTTGGATTTTATAGAGGGGAAATATGATATTCTGGTCTCTACAACCATCGTAGAAAGTGGGGTCGATGTGCCTAATGCCAACACGATATTTATCAACGACGCCCAAAGGTTCGGTATGGCCGACTTACACCAAATGAGAGGGCGAGTGGGGAGAAGTAATAGAAAAGCATTTTGTTATTTAATAACACCACCTTACGAGATGCTAACCTCTGATGCTACAAAACGATTGGAGGCAGTAGAGCAGTTTTCTGATTTGGGGAGCGGATTCCAAATAGCTATGAAAGATTTGGAAATTCGTGGTGCAGGTGATTTGTTGGGTGCCGAGCAAAGTGGTTTTATCAATGAAATGGGCTTCGAAACATATCAAAAAATTATGCAAGAGGCACTGGAAGAACTACAAAATGATGGTGAATTTGAGGATATATTCTCTAATGAAGAAGACCGAAAAAAATTATTTAAATCTAATAAAGACATCAATATTGATACTGATTGGGATTTGATGTTACCAGATGATTATGTATCTAATATTGAGGAACGACTGAATCTTTACCAAAAACTTGCTTCCGTGCCAAGTAAAGAAGCCTTGAAACAATTCGCCTATGAATTAAGCGACAGATTTGGTACATTACCAAAAGAAGCCGTGAATTTATTGAAATCCGTAGAATTGAAGTGGTTAGCAGGGGAAATTGGTTTTGAGAAAATTGTGATGAAGAATGGAGTATTTTTAGCTTATTTCCCAAGTAATCCGCAGGATAAATTCTATGAAGGTGATAAGTTTAAGAAAGTACTTTCGTATCTACAAAAATATCCGAAAGATGCTCAGTTGAAGGAGAAAATTAGTAAAGATGGACAGCAATTGATGATGAGGAAAGAGCATATCCAATGTATAGATGAGGTAATTAACATAATGGAGAAAATTTTAGAATAGAAAAAACTCGGCAATATTGCCGAGTTTTTCATATGGAAATTAGTGTATTTTTATTCTCTCATCTTTTTTTGGATCTTCTCCCCATTGGTTATTGTGAGGTTCGCTATCTACAAAAAGAATAAGAGCAACAGGCCATAAATTTATGATAGGAATGAAACCTATAAGATAAAACCAACCACTCTTGCCCACATCGTGGAGCCGTCTGATACATAATGATAAATTTGGGATAGCTATAATAAGGATGAAGATTACATAAAGGAAATATAAAATCTTAGATATGCTATGATCTTCAATAAATATACTAGCTAGAAATATAAAAATAAAAATAGAATTAAATAAGGTTGCAGCCCAATATTCTTTTCTTCTGGAACGACCAGTAAAATTAAATGCTCTTTGCCAAAACAATTTGTAATAGTCAAATAATGTCATAAGTATATTTTTTTATTTATGCAAATTAAAAAAAATATATTAATTGTACAAATAAATCTAGTAAAAATATTATTTAGTATTAGTATTAATTAATAATTAAGGTGTTGTTGATATTGTTAATTTATATTTTTTTTAACATACAATTTGTTTAGAATGATTTAAAATATTACATTTGCCGCAAATTTTTTTGAAAGAGTATGAAAAATTCAGTTGCAATTGCACTATTAGCCCTTGGAACAATAGGGTATGCACAAGTGAAAGACTCCGTGAGGTACGAAAAGAAAATTGATGAAGTGGAACTTTTCGGAGAGAAGAAGAAAAAGGAAAAAGGTATGGAGATAATAACACGCATGCCTTTGAAAGTAAGAGACCAAATACAGAGTATCTCTGTGATTTCTCATAAAGCAATAGAGGATATGGGAGCCCTCACAATAACTGATGCAGCGAAAAATATACCTGGTGTAGTGCTATTTAGTACCTATGGTGGCGGTGCTGAATCTATGTCCATCCGTGGATATAGGGGGACACCTGTTTTGAAAAATGGCGTATTGATGAACTCTGATTTCAGAACGAGCTCTATGACCGCTGATATGCAAGGGGTGGAGAGTATGCAGGTTATCCGTGGTTCGGTGGCTGTTACACAAGGTATAGGTTCGGCTCTCGGTGCAGCTGGAGGAGTGATAAATATTACAACTAAGAAACCAAAATTCCGTAACTTTACGAATGTAGGTTTCCGATACGGAAGTTGGGAAATGTATAGACCAACGATAGATTTTGAAAGGGTATTGGATTCCAAAGGACAAGTTTCCATGAGAATGAATGCGTCTTATCAAAATAATAAATCTTATGCAGATTATGTGAAAGGTGAGAGGTTTTATGTGAATCCGTCATTGGCATTTCGTCCAGATAGCAAAACAGAAATCGTGACAGAAATGGACTATATGTATAACGAGAGAACACCAAATAGGGGAACTGTGAATCTCGCTACTGATGATGTGAATGCTATTTACGACCTTCCTAAAAACAAATTCTTAGGTTTTGCATCAGATTATTCCAAAGAGAAATCTTTCAATTTTGGGATTTATGTTGATAGAAAACTAAGCGATAAATTGAGAGTTCGCGTGGCTTATTTGCAAGGGGATAAAACTAGTGATGGGATTTCCTCAGGGAAACTTGATATATTGAAGGATAGTGATGATTACAAAAAGAGACAAAGAACTATCTCTAAAAGTAGTGGAGAAGATCATTCTAAAGTATTTCAAGCAGATTTAATAGGTCAAGAAATAAAAACAGGTATATTGAAACATACCTTCCAAGTGGGATTTGATTGGAAAGAATCTTATATAATAACAGATTCTTACGCTCTAAAAGCAACACCAAAAGATACGAAAAATAACGCATTGAATGTAGATATAATTGATGTAACCAAAGATGTTAGCAATATTTTTCCATCAACAGTTAATACAGATGATATCATTAAAGTAGGTTCTGTACAAGCTAAATCCCCAATCTATGGCGTTTCTGCACAAGAAGTTATGGGTATTGGCAAATATGTGAAGGCGGTACTCGGGGTGAGATATTCTTCTTATCAAGGAAATAATCAGGCAGGGAAGAGAGATGCCTTAGACCCATTGTTAGGATTGATGATATCTCCATTAGAAAATGTTAATATCTATGGTTCTTATACAACTACTACTAGCTTACGAGGTAACGATAGACCACTATTAAATGGTGGTACGATTGGTGCGTCTATAACAAGACAATGGGAGGCAGGTTTTAAATCTGATTGGTTCGATGAGAGATTGAGATTCAATCTCAATTTATACTCTATGGATATGAATAACTTGTCTTATGAGGTATTGAATACTAGTGGGAAATCTACAGGGTATTATGATTTTGCAGGAGACCTTACAAGACAAGGGGTTGAGATAGACCTTATCGGTAGGATACTTCCAGAACTTGAAGTAATGGCAGGATATTCTTATCTTGATGCGAAATATAAAAATAGCCCAGCTTATGTTGATGGTTCTCGTCCGATGATGGCAGCTCAACACACTGGAAATGTATGGTTGAACTACACTGTGAGACACGGAGCCTTGAAAGGGTTAAACTTCGGTGGTGGAGCCTATTATGTAGGAGATAGACCTGTAAATGAATATACTCAGAAAGTAGTTGTGCATAATACTAAACCAGGAGTGAAACCATTTACTCTCGATGCTTATACGACCCTCAATTTACAAGTGGGGTATAGTTTCAAAAATGTGAGTATTAAAGTATTTGCTAATAACATAACGGACGCTATTGGGTACAACGCTTATTATAGAGGAGGTTTTCTTAATAGAAATGACCCGAGAAACTTTGCGGTTCAGTTAAATTACAAATTCTAGATATACTTAAAAAATCACTTCCAACGAAGTGATTTTTTTTAGTTAAAAGTTTGTGATTTATTTGTTTATATGAAAAAAAGTTTTACTTTTGCAAACTGAAATAAAATAAAGCAATAAAATGCCTACTATTCAACAATTAGTTAGAAAAGGAAGAGCCACGCTTGCTAAGAAGAGCAAATCGGCTGCACTTGATTCTTGTCCACAAAGACGAGGAGTATGTACAAGAGTATATACTACAACGCCTAAGAAACCAAACTCTGCACTTAGAAAAGTTGCCAGAGTGAGACTTTCTAATGGTAAAGAAGTCAACGCTTATATCCCGGGCGAAGGACATAATCTTCAAGAGCACTCGATAGTATTGGTAAGAGGCGGAAGGGTGAAAGACCTACCGGGAGTTCGTTATCACATCGTAAGAGGTGCATTAGACACTGCAGGTGTAAATGGTAGAACACAAAGAAGATCTAAGTATGGTGCTAAGAGACCTAAACCAGGACAAGCAGCTCCAGCTAAGAAAAAGTAATCATTAAAATTTAAGAATCGAGACAATGAGAAAGACAAAAGCAAAAAAAAGAGTTCTGTTGCCAGATCCTAAATTTAATGATCAGTTGGTAACGAGATTTGTGAATAATATAATGCTTGATGGTAAAAAATCTATCGCTTTTAGAATTTTTTATGAAGCATTAGATATTGTAGATGTAAAAAAAGGAGATAATGAAAAAACATCTCTTGAAATTTGGAAAGATGCCCTTACTAATGTAATGCCTCATGTAGAAGTGCGTTCAAGAAGAGTTGGTGGTGCTAACTTCCAAATTCCAATGCCTATCAGAGCAGATAGAAAAATATCTATGGCAATGAAATGGTTAATTAAGTATGCTAAATTAAGAAATGATAAATCAATGGCTTTGAAATTGGCTGCTGAAATTATCGCTGCTTCCAAAGAAGAAGGTGCTGCTTTCAAAAAGAAAACAGATACTCACAAAATGGCAGAAGCAAACAAAGCATTCTCACACTTTAAATTTTAATTGCTAAAATGGGTAGAGATTTAAAATACACAAGAAATATCGGTATTGCTGCACATATTGATGCGGGTAAGACTACAACTACCGAGCGTATCCTATTCTATACAGGGAAAACTCATAAAATTGGGGAAGTTCACGAAGGAGCTTCTACAATGGACTGGATGGAACAAGAAGCAGAGAGAGGTATTACTATTACTTCTGCTGCTACTACTTGTAATTGGAACTTTCCAACAGATCAAGGTAAAAACTTACCTGAAACTAAAGGATACCACTTTAATATCATTGATACTCCGGGACACGTGGATTTTACTGTTGAGGTGAATCGTTCCCTTAGAGTATTAGATGGACTTGTATTCCTTTTTTCAGCAGTAGATGGAGTAGAGCCACAATCTGAAACTAACTGGAGATTGGCGGATAACTACAAAGTTGCGAGAATGGGGTTCGTTAATAAAATGGACAGACAAGGAGCAGACTTCCTTAATGTAGTAAATCAAGTTAAGGAAATGTTAGGCTCTAATGCTGTGCCAATCGTTCTTCCAATCGGAGCAGAGGAGGATTTTAAAGGAGTAGTAGATTTGATTAAAAACCGTGCAATTATATGGCATGAGGATACTCAAGGTGCTACTTTTGATATCGTTCCTATTCCTGAAGATATGAAAGACGAAGTAATGGAATACAGAGAAAAATTAGTAGAAGCTGTAGCTGATTACGATGAAACCTTGATGGAGAAATTTTTCGAGGATCCGGATTCTATCTCAGAGGACGAAATCAATGCTGCTCTTAGAAAAGCTACTATTGACCTTTCTATTATTCCAATGACTTGTGGTTCTTCATTCAAAAATAAAGGGGTACAGTTTATGCTAGATGCAGTATGCCGTTACCTACCTTCACCTTTGGATAAAGATGATATCAAAGGAACAGATCCTAATACGGATGCTGAAATTTCAAGAAAACCAGATGTAAAAGACCCATTTGCTGCATTAGCATTTAAGATTGCTACTGACCCATTCGTAGGTAGATTAGCTTTCTTCCGTGCTTATTCAGGTAGATTAGATGCAGGTTCTTATGTTCTTAACACTCGTTCTGGTAACAAAGAAAGAATTTCAAGAATCTACCAAATGCATGCCAACAAACAAAATCCAGTGGAATATATTGAAGCAGGAGATATTGGTGCAGCAGTAGGTTTTAAGGATATTAAGACAGGAGATACTCTTTCTGATGAGAAAAATCCTATCGTTTTGGAATCTATGATTTTCCCAGACCCAGTAATTGGTATTGCAGTTGAGCCTAAAACTAAGGCTGACCAAGATAAGTTAGGAAATGCTTTGGCTAAATTAGCGGAGGAAGATCCTACTTTCCAAGTGAAAACTGATGAGGCATCTGGACAAACTATCATATCTGGTATGGGTGAGCTTCATCTTGATATCATTGTTGATAGATTGAAGAGAGAATTTAAAGTAGAAGTTAATCAAGGACAACCGCAAGTAGAATACAAAGAAGCTCTTACAAAAGTGGCTAACCATAGAGAAGTTTATAAAAAACAATCTGGTGGTCGTGGTAAGTTTGCTGATATTATATTTGAAATCGGTCCTGCTGATGAAGGTAAGACAGGTCTTGAATTCATCAATGAGATTAAAGGTGGTAATATTCCAAAAGAATTTATCCCTTCAGTAGAAAAAGGTTTCAAAGAAGCAATGAAAAATGGACCTTTAGCAGGATTTGAGGTTGATGCGATGAAAGTAACTCTTAAAGATGGTTCATTCCACGCGGTGGACTCTGACCAATTATCATTTGAATTAGCAGCAAAACTTGGATTCAAAGAATCTGGAAAAGCAGCAAAAGCGGTGATAATGGAGCCTATTATGAAACTAGAAGTAGTAACTCCAGAGGAATATATGGGGGATATAGTAGGAGACTTGAACAGAAGAAGAGGTACCGTAAATGGTATGGATGATAGAAATAACGCAAAAGTTATTAAAGCATTTGTTCCACTTTCTGAAATGTTCGGATATGTAACTTCATTAAGAACATTATCTTCTGGTAGAGCAACATCTTCTATGGAGTTTGAAAAATATGAACCAGCTCCACAAAACATTGCAGACGAAGTAATCGCAAAAGCAAAAGGTTAATTTTTAAATTAGATTAAAATGTCACAAAGAATCAGAATAAAACTTAAATCTTACGATTATAATTTGGTAGATAAATCTGCTGAAAAAATCGTAAAAACAGTGAAGGCTACTGGTGCTGTGGTAAATGGACCAATCCCTTTGCCAACTCATAAAAGAATCTTCACCGTGTTGAGATCTCCACACGTAAATAAGAAAGCAAGAGAACAATTCCAACTTTCTGCACATAAAAGATTGATGGATATCTACTCTTCTTCTTCTAAAACTGTAGATGCATTAATGAAACTTGAATTACCAAGTGGAGTAGATGTAGAAATTAAAGTGTGATAATATACCTCTTTAATATATAATAATTATCCCTTTCATAACGAGAGGGATAATTTTTTAGTAATAAAAATAGGTTATTTTTAAAAGGTTATTATTAAGGTGGTTGCTATAACTTATCGATAATCTGATGTATCTTTTCGGTATTCCAATCTACGGCACCTGTTTCGTGAACAATGGTTTTGCCATTTTTATCCAAAATAAAAGTGGTTGGAAATACATTAGGGAGTAATTTGTCCGAAATAGGGCTATCTGCAATATAGACTGGAGCTGTATAGTTATTTTCTTTTAAGAATTTTTTAATATCTTCTTCCTTGTCTTGCATTGCAATAAGCACGAAAGTTACCTTTCCTTGTTTGGTATTATAGAGGTTTTGTATTGTTCCCCATTCGGCTCTGCATGGAGGACACCAGCTTCCCCAGAAGTTAAGGAAAATAGTTTTTCCTTTAAAGTCTTTTAAGTTAGCATTTGCCGTGTTGATACCTTTTAAATCTATATTCCAATCGGATTCTGTTAATTGCTCACTATCCGTTATAGTAGCTACGGGGAATAATAATTCTCTAAGTTTTAATCTTACGGATGGCATAAAATAAATCCCTGCCAATACTGCAATAAATATGATATTAATGATGTGTTTTCTTTTCATATTGATGGAAAAAAGCACAAAATTAGAATGTTAATTTCGTGCTTTTGAGTTGGTTTATAATAATTCTAATAATTCTGAAATTGTGTCCTTACCTCTATTTTTAGCATAATACACTTGTAAATCATTATAAAATTGTTCTTTTGTGTATTCCTCTGGGTTAGCTTTGTATTTTTGTAAAAGTTCAAAACCATACTTTGGACGCGGTCCCCAAGTATTTTTTACTTCAAAATTTTCATCTAAAATTAGCACTTTTGGTATAGCCTGAGCTCCATTGGTTAGAAATTGATTAATTAGAGATGGGTCGGAATCTCTATAAAATATCCTTACTTCGTTGTGTCCTTCAAAGAATTTTGCAATTACGGGAAGTGTCTGGCTTGAGTCTCCGCACCATGCTTCGGTAATTACTAATATTTTGCCTTTGAAGTTTTTTTCTTTTAGTGTAGCGAGTTGCTCTTCATTGATTTTGAAAACCTTCAGCATTCTATTGGTTCTCTGTTCGGCTAGTTCATAATAATATTTTTTATCAATATCATCCTGATTTTTAGGATTTTCAATTTTTTCTTTTGCGTCCTTCAAATATTGTTCAAAGGTAACGGCATTATTCCAATATTGTTCCATTTTGATATGTTTTTAAGGTTGAAATTATTTTCCGAACATTTTTCCGAGACCGCCAAGCCCAGGGATATTTGGTATTCCTCCTCCCATTTTACTCATCATTTGCATTAATTGTTTTCCTTGTGGCCCCTGCATCATTTTCATCATTTTTCCCATTTGGTCAAATTGTTTCATTAGTTGATTTATTTCTTCAATTTTTCTTCCCGAGCCTTTGGCTATTCTATTTTTTCTTTGGATATTGATGATGGAAGGTCTTCTTCTCTCTTCGGGAGTCATTGAGTAGATGATGGCTTCAATATGTTTAAAGGCATCATCTTTAATATCTATATCTTTGATGGCTTTTCCTATCCCAGGGAGCATACCCATAAGATCTTTCATATTACCCATTTTTTTGATTTGTTGGATTTGTTTTAGGAAATCATCAAAGCCAAATTCATTTTTAGCTATTTTCTTTTGGAGTTTTTTTGCTTCTTCTTCATCAAATTGTTCTTGAGCTCTTTCCACAAGGGAAATAACATCACCCATTCCGAGTATTCTGTCGGCCATTCTTTCTGGATAGAATAGGTCAAGAGCCTCCATTTTTTCACCTGTGGAGATGAATTTTATAGGCTTTTCTACTACGGAACGAATGGTAAGGGCAGCTCCGCCACGCGTGTCTCCATCTAATTTGGTAAGAACTATACCATTGAAGTTTAGTACATCATTGAAGGCTTTAGCAGTATTTACAGCATCTTGCCCTGTCATAGAATCCACTACGAAGAGTGTTTCGTGTGGAGTAATGGTTTGATGGACAAGTTTTATTTCCTTCATCATTTCTTCATCTACAGCAAGACGCCCTGCTGTATCCACAATTACCACATCGAATCCATTTGCCTTAGCATAGTTGATGGCATTTTCGGAAATATTGGCTGGCTGGTTATTAGCATCTTCGGAATATACAGGAACATTAATTTGTGTTCCTAAAACTTTTAGCTGGTCAATAGCTGCGGGACGATAGACATCACACGCTACCAAGAGCGGTTTTTTAGCTTTTTTTATTTTTAAGTAGTTTGCCAATTTTCCAGAGAAAGTAGTTTTCCCTGACCCTTGTAGCCCAGCTATTAGGATTATTGTTGGCCTACCAGAGAGATTGATACCCTCTTGAGTGCCTCCCATTAGTTCTACCAATTCAGTATGTACAATTTTAGTCATCAACTGCCCTGGTGTTAGGGAGGTCAATACATTTTGCCCAATGGCCTTATCTTGTACTCTTTTGGTTAGGTCTTTGGCGATTTTGTAATTTACATCGGCATCTACTAAGGCACGGCGTATTTCTTTTATGGTTTCTGCTACATTGATTTCTGTGATTTTACCACGTCCTGATAGGCTGTGCAGTGCTTTGTCTAATTTATCTTGTAAGCTATTGAACATAATATTTATAATAAATATCTGCAAAAGTAATAAAAAATTAATTATACTCCTATAAATTAAATATAGGTTTGTGTTATGTTTTAGTTGGATTAATAAAGAAAATAAACAAAAATATGAAGAGAGTGGAGAATATATAATTATAATATATATTTATAAGATAAATTAGAATATTTAGTGGGAGAAAATCATTTTAACGAAGTTTTTATTTTTCAGTTTAGGAAAAAATGAGTATTTTTAGCCCTTTAAAATATATAGAATATGATTGATAAATTATCAGCATCAGAGTTGGTGCTTAATGCAGATGGGAGTGTGTATCACCTTAATTTGTTGCCAGAAGATATTGCCGATAAAATAATTTTGGTGGGTGATCCTGATAGGGTGCCGAAGGTATCTCAGTTTTTTGATAAGGTAGAGATAAAGAAAAATAAGAGAGAATTTTATACCCATACAGGAGTATTGAGAGGGGAGAGAATTTCGGTACTTTCTACTGGTATCGGTACAGAGAATATAGATATCGTAATGAACGAACTCGACGCCTTGGTGAATATAGACCTAAATAATAAGGAGTTTCATAGTGAGAAAAAATCTTTGCAATTGTTCCGTTTGGGAACTTGTGGTAGTGTAAATCCTGATATTGAGGTTGATAATATGTTGGTATCAGAGAATGTAGTGGGATTAGATGGATTGTTACATTTTTATTCAGATTATCATTTTGAGAATGATTTTTCTAAAAAATTCCTTTCAGATTTTCCGTATGATAATATTAAGCCGATGTTATATTTTGGGGAATGTTCTTCGGAGTTAAAGAATCTATATAAGGATGCTAAATATTTTGGGAATACGGCTACTTTTCCAGGTTTTTATGCTCCGCAGGGGCGACAATTGAGATTAAGAGCCCTTGATGATAAGTTTTTAGAAGTACTCAATGAGTTAGGAATTAGCAATTTTGAAATGGAGACTTCGGCTATCTATGGTCTTGCTAAATTATTGGGACATCGTGCTATTACGGTAAATTGCGTAATTGCCAATAGACGCCGTGGTGAGTTTTCTGCCGACCATCATAAGGTAGAGCGAGATGCTATTCAGTGGGTTTTGGATAGGATTATACAATAATATATGAAGGAGATTTTGAGTTTTGTACTTGCTACAATATTTCTCTTTGGAGTACATTTTTTACTCGGAGAATATGGTGGTGTGGCGGTCAGTTATAGAATACATTTTTTAATATTTTTCATTACATTCATAGGGATTTTAAGTATTATTTTGATAGAAAAATTTCTAAAAAAAGGAATTTCAGGTTTTCTTTTTTTGGGGTTCATTATACTGAAATTATTTGCCGTAGTATATATTGCTATGGTTGAAAAAGAATTTAAGGATAATATTTTAACATATTTCGTAATTTATTGGATTTATTTATTCTTTGAAATAATATTGATAATTAGACTGTTAAGAAAAAAATAGAAATAAAATAGACGAAATTTAAAGAAATATTAATAAAATTAATTGTAAATATTGTTAATAAGAATAATATTTTATATTTTTGCGAAAATTTTAGAAATAGCGTTTTGTTATGAAATTCAAAAGACTTTTGGTCATTTTATCATTATTAGCATTTTCATTCGGATTTGCCAATGATGCACACGAGGGGCATTCGGGACTGGGTAAGGAGGAAACTTATAATCCTGTTCCGTTCATTATGCACCACATACAAGATGGTCATTCGTGGCATTTTTGGGGTGAAGGGGAGAATTCGGTTACTCTTCATTTGCCAGTTATTCTTTGGGATAATGGACTGAAAGTGTTTAGTTCTTCTAGGTTTGGACATGGTGAGGGTGTGGCTTCTATAGATGGTGATTTTTACAAGTTATATCACGAGAAAATTTATAAGACAAATGAGAAGGGAGAGTTGTCTATGGACGAGCATCATCACCCTACGAATAATCAGCCGTTAGATTTTTCTATTACTAAAAATGTTGCACAGATGCTTTTTGGAGCAATTATTCTGCTTATTTTAGGTGTTGCTACGGCATCTCGTTATAAAAAATCTACTATACCAAGTGGTATTGCAAAATTTATAGAACCGATAGTGTTGTTTATTAGAGATGATGTAGCTTTGCAGAATATTGGACATTTGAGATATAAAAAATATGTACCATATTTGGTAACGACATTTTTGTTCATCTGGGTGTTGAATATTTTAGGACTTTTCCCAGGTGCGGCAAATACTACAGGGAATATTGCATTTACCTTGACTCTTTCTGTCTTTACATTATTGATTGTTAATTTCAGTGGTAGAAAGACATATTGGTTGCATATGTTTGATCCGCTTGGTAAGGGAATGCCTTTTGGCGGTAAGATATTGATATATATAATATTAGTACCAGTGGAATTGTTGGGTATTATTACAAAACCATTTGCTTTGATGATTCGTCTTTTTGCAAATATGACGGCAGGACACATCATTATTATGAGTTTGATTAGCTTAATATTCATCATGAAATCATATGGTATTGCTCCAGTATCCATAGGTATGTCTTTATTTATCTATACTTTGGAAGTGTTGGTAGCAGCATTACAAGCTTATATTTTTACGATGCTTACGGCATTATTTATAGGTTCAGCAGTTGAGGAACCACATCATGGACATTAGGATTTAAATTTATTAACTTTTTAAAATTATAGTATTATGACAGGTAGTATCGCAGCAATCGGAGCTGGTTTAGCAGTTCTTGGTGTAGGGTTTGGTATTGGTAAAATTGGTTCTTCAGCAATGGAGGGTATTGCAAGACAACCAGAGCAATCAGGTAAAATCCAAACAGCAATGATTATTGCAGCAGCTCTTATCGAAGGTGCTGGTCTATTCGGTATTGTGGTAGCAATGCTTGGAAATGGATAATATGAAATAAGAACTTCTGCAAACGGTTGGTTTGCAGGGGTCTTTTTATTAAAAAGTTATAAAAAAACAACAAATTAAAAGTATAAAATTCAAAAAAATGGAATTATTAACACCAGCTATTGGTAATATATTTTGGACGGCTATTGTATTCTTAGCATTGGTATTTCTTTTAGGAAAATTTGCTTGGGGGCCAATTCTTAAAGCAGTTAATGATAGAGAAATATCCATCGTAGATGCTATTAATCAAGCAAAATTAGCAAGAAAAGAGATGGAGGAGCTGAAAGCTGATAATGATAGAATTATTCGTGAAGCAAAAATTGAAAGAGATGCAATTTTGAAAGAAGCACGAGAATTGAAAGATAAAATAGTAACTGAGGCCCAAACTCTTGCAAAAGAAGAGGGAGTAAAACTTATTGAACAAGCAAGACAGACCATCCAAGCGGAAAAGTCTGCTGCTATGGAGGATATCAAAAATCAAATTGGAGCTTTGTCAGTAGGTATTGCAGAACAAATTTTGAGACAAAAATTGGATAATACCGATGCCCAAAATACTTTGGTAGAAAATTATTTAAATAACTCTAACCAAAACTAAAATACTATGTCTAGGAGTAAAGTCGCAAAAAGATATGCTCAGGGATTATTAGATTTTGCAAAAGAAGCTAATAATACTGATGTATTATATAATGAGATGAAAGATGTTGTGAAAATTTTGTCGGACTCTAAGGATTTGGTAAGATTTTTGGCAATACCATTTATTGATCATAAGAAAAAAATAGAGGTCGCAAAAGAAGTATTCAAAAATTTTTCATTGGCTACTCTTAATTTTATTAAGTTGGTGATTTCCAGAGGAAGAGAGGTGTATTTATATGATATAGCACAGGAGTTTGTGGATAAAGTAGATAGAGAAAATGGGGTGCAAAAAGTGATTCTCACCATTGCTACACAACTTTCTCAAGAGTCTATTAATGGTATTTTGAAATCTACCGATTTGGTGAAATCTACTCAATACGAATTGGAGTTGGTTATTAAGCCAGAAATATTAGGAGGGTACATTTTAAGAGTAGGAGACCAACAGATAAATGCTTCTGTAAAAGATAAACTTAATCAAATTAAGAAAAATTTTCAGTTAAACTAACGAAAAAATAACCAGATAATGGCAGAAATAAATCCAGCAGAAGTTTCAGCAATATTGAAACAGCAATTAGCAAATTTTGATACTCAGTCCAATATTGAAGAGGTTGGAACGGTATTAACTATCGGTGATGGTATCGCTCGTGTGTATGGTCTCGAAAATGTACAATATGGAGAGTTGGTGAAGTTTTCATCTGATGTAGAGGGAATAGTACTTAACCTCGAAGAGGATAATGTAGGGGTAGCATTACTTGGAGAATCCAAGTTGGTAAAAGAAGGTGATACTGTAAGAAGAATTAATAGAATTTCCTCTATCAGAGTGGGAGAGGGACTATTAGGAAGGGTGGTAGATACTCTAGGGAATCCAATAGATGGCAAAGGTCCTATCACTGGGGAGTTATACGAAATGCCATTGGAAAGAAAAGCACCAGGTGTAATCTATCGTCAGCCAGTAAATGAACCATTACAAACGGGCATTGTGGCTGTGGATTCTATGATTCCAGTAGGTAGAGGACAAAGAGAGTTGATTATCGGTGATAGACAAACAGGTAAAACAACTGTTGCGATTGATACAATTCTCAACCAAAAAGAATTTTATGATGCAGGACAGCCTGTATTCTGTATATATGTGGCTGTAGGACAGAAAGGTTCTACTGTAGCACAAATCGTTCAGACTTTGGCAGATAAAGGAGCTTTGGCCTATACAGTGGTAGTTGCAGCAAATGCTTCTGACCCTGCACCAATGCAAGTATATGCACCAATGGCGGGGGCTGCGATTGGAGAGTTTTTCCGTGATACAGGTCGCCCAGCACTTATTGTTTATGATGATTTGTCTAAACAAGCCGTAGCATATAGAGAACTTTCACTCCTTCTAAGAAGACCACCAGGTCGTGAGGCTTATCCAGGGGATGTGTTTTACTTACACTCTCGTCTATTAGAAAGAGCAGCAAAAGTAATTGCTGATGACGAAATAGCTAAGCAAATGAATGACTTACCAGAATCTTTGAAACCAATAGTAAAAGGTGGAGGGTCTCTAACAGCATTGCCAATTATTGAAACACAAGCAGGAGATGTGTCTGCATACATTCCTACGAATGTTATTTCCATTACAGATGGGCAAATATTCTTGGAGTCTGATTTATTCAACTCTGGAGTAAGACCCGCAATTAATGTGGGGATTTCTGTATCAAGGGTAGGAGGTAACGCTCAAATTAAATCAATGAAAAAGGTATCAGGAACCTTAAAACTTGATCAAGCTCAGTATAAAGAATTAGAGGCTTTTGCTAAATTTGGTTCTGACCTTGATGCTGCTACACTATCCGTAATTACAAAAGGAGAGAAGAATGTGGAAATCTTAAAACAACCTGTAAATTCTCCACTTCGTGTAGAAGATCAAGTAGCAATGGTGTACGCAGGAACTGAAAACTTATTGAGAAATGTCCCTGTAAGAAAGGTGAAGGAGTTTATGAAAGAATATGTAGAATTCTTGAGAACAAAACACCCTGACACAATGCAAGCAATAAAATCAGGTAAAATTGATAGTAATATTACCGATGTATTGAAGGCTGTAGCAAATGATATTGCAACGAAGTATAATTAAAAAATGAAACTCGCAGGTAGTTTTTAGTATTAATTAATACCGAAGCGATTCAATAATATCTAAATTAAGAGAATGGCAAACTTAAAAGAAATTAGAGGAAGGATTACATCTATTTCATCTACAATGCAGATAACCAGTGCAATGAAGATGGTTTCTGCTGCTAAATTAAAAAAAGCACAAGATGCAATCGTAATGCTTAGACCTTATTCTGAAAAGTTACAGGAACTTATCCAAAATGTGAATTCCAGCTCCAATCCAGATAATCTTTCTATCTACGCACAAAGTAGGGAGGTGAAGAGAGTTCTTTATATCGCAATAACCTCTAATAGAGGACTTGCAGGAGCTTTCAACTCATCTGTGGTAAAAGAATTAAATAACCAAATTGCTCAAAACACTGATATAGAAGTAGAAGTTTTGACTATTGGTAAAAAAGTTTTTGATGCGGTGAGAAGAAATCGAGATGTATATGCAAACCATAGTGAAATTTACGATAACTTATCGTTTGATAATGTCTCTAATGTAGCATTCTCTGTGATGGAAGATTTCGTAAGTGGTAAATTTGATGAGGTGTATCTAATCTATAATAAATTCATCAATGCAGCTACTCAAGAAGTGCAAACAGAGAGATTCTTGCCGATATCTATTCCAGAGGGGGAGGATAATGTGGATGCAGATTACATATTCGAGCCTAATAGAGCGGAAATTTTGGATAACTTGATCCCAAAATCAATTAAAAATCAGTTGTTTAAGGCTGTTTTGGATTCTGTGGCATCAGAACATGGAGCAAGAATGACGGCAATGCATAAAGCAACAGATAATGCCCAAGCTCTTAAAAATGAGTTGGTTATTTATTACAATAAGGCGAGACAGGCAGCAATTACTAATGAAATATTAGAGATTGTATCGGGTGCAGAAGCATTGAAAAATTCATAATTATTTATAAAATTTATAGTAATTGATAGATTTTTAGAATATAATAAGAGAGGTAATTTTGAGATAAATATTACCTCTCTTTTGTTTAAAAAAATAAAATGACCATAGGAGAATTAAAAAAACAAGTTGAAAATATAGATTTTGGTGTGGTGATTGAGTATATTGATACACATTATGATTTTGTTCCCACATCGTTTAAAAATGGCAATCTCTTCAATGAGGCAGGGCAGAATAATGGCTCGTGTAAGATATTTTATTTTGCAAAGTTGAATAATTTTACTCCTCAGGAGACTTTGCATCTTTTTGGAAATTATTATAGAAAAGATGTTTTGGAAAATCCGAGAGGTACAGACCATCAGAATATTAGAAATTTCATTCAGTTTGGCTGGGAGGGTATTTCTTTTTATGGTAATGCCCTAATGGAAAAATAGAATATTAAATTTCAAGATGAAAAAACGGTGAAAATGAGATTGTCCTTAATGGCTATTACCTTTTGTAAAATGGTTTTGTATTATGCAGGAATAGATGGACTGAAAGGCTATGAGTTGAAAACTAAACTTGCAGAAATTATTTCGCGAGGCCATGTAGATAAAAAATATTTAGGACTTTGGGATATCTACAAAACTGCAGATATAGACCGCTATTATGAGAATGATGGTACTATTTTGGATATTTATTCAGAAAATCCAGAAGGAGAGGACCCATATAATTTTAAAGAA
Organism: uncultured Bergeyella sp.; assembly: GCA_916710115.1. GTDB lineage: Bacteria > Bacteroidota > Bacteroidia > Flavobacteriales > Weeksellaceae > Bergeyella_A. The sequence continues at coordinate 6,168 of CAKAOY010000003.1, read as the reverse complement.
GGAGAGTATAAATGTGAAAAATGTATTAACGAGGGAGACTGTTATAGCAGGGAGCATATCATTCCACAGAGTTGCTTTGGTAAAAAATCGCCAATGAAAAATGATGCTCATTTTGTGATACCCACTGATGGAGCAGTCAATAAATTGAGAGGAAATTTACCTTTTGGCGAGGTTTTGAAGCCTTTTATTATTACAAAAAATGGCTCAAAAATAGGAATTAATGTTACTGAAGGATATTCAAAATCCGTTTTTGAACCAATTGACGAGTTTAAGGGAGATATTGCTCGTATGATTTTTTATTTTGTGACGAGATACGAAAATGAGTTGCCAAATTTCAGCACGGGAGATATATTAGATGGTAGCAAAAATCAGGCTCTTAAAAAATGGGAATTAGATATTCTATTGAAATGGCATAATCAAGACCCAGTATCTCGGAGAGAGATAGATCGAAATAATATTATATATCAAATACAACATAATAGAAATCCGTATATAGATAATCCTGAATGGGTTAATATTATCTGGAAAGATACCGATATTGCTACACAATCCATTGCTCCAACTACTAAATCTTCACCATCAACCTCATTTTGTGGAATAGAAGATTTTGAAAATATGGGAACGAGTGTCGGAAAATATGAGAATAGAACTTGGACGAGCAATAATATTACTTGGACAGCTACTAACGTTCGTACCGATGTAAAGGATGCTGATAGCAAGGTAATAGTGATGAAATCTGGGAAACTTACTTCATCTCCGTTAAAAAATGGATTATCTACTATTATATTTAAGGCTTATATACCGTATTCAGATAAAAAAGTATCGCTCATAGTATCTGTGAATGGAGTACCGAAGAAAACAATTTTAATTAGCAAAACACCAACTATTTACGAAGTTAAAAATATAAATATTAAAGGTAATGTAGTGATAGAATTAAGCAATGCCTCAGGTAGGGTGGCAATAGATAATTTGTCTTGGTTATGCTATCGGAAAAAATTATCAAAATCAGATAAAAAAGCATCAAAAACAATTCATTTTTATCCAAATTTAACTCGCAAAGGCACTATTTTTTTTAAAAATATCAACCCGAATCAAACATTGGAAATTTTTAATGTCGATGGAGAAATGGTTCGGATTATTGAACGAGTGAATGCTAACCAACCGATTAATATTGGACAATTTCCAGCGGGATTTTATTTCTTAAAAATAGGCAAAAAAGTAATGAAATTGGTTTATAAATAATAACTTATAATTAATGAAAAACAAAAGTTGATGATGATTATCATCAACTTTTATGTTATTTTAAAGTAATTTTTGCTAAAAATGAATAATCTTCTTTGGTTATGAGTTCTATTTTTAGACCGTTGTTTTCTACCGCATTTTTTAGGGTTTGGTAGTCCATATATAGCCATTTTGTTATTTCCATATCACCTTTATAGTAGATAATATAGTCCAATTCTCCATAATATCCATTAGCAGGTATATATACACCGCCGTCTTTATCCTTGTCGAACATATAGATGATATCTGTGCTGTCAATGAGTATTTGCCCTTTTTCATTGAGCAAAGATTTTAATTTTTGGAGATAAATATCTATTTTGCTAAGACTTTTGAAAATCCCAGTTCCGTTCATTAGCATAAGAATCGTATCAAATTTTTCTGCTGAAAAATCCAAAATATCCATACAGATACTATTTTGTAGGCCTTGTTTCTTGCATACTTCTATTGATTTTTGGGAAATATCTAAGGCGGTAACGGAGAGATTTTTTTCATTTTGAAGATATAGACTATGGCATCCTGCACCTGCACCTATATCCAAAACATGCCCATAGGATAGCTGTAGAGCTTTTTTTTCAATATTGTTCATTTCAGAATAGTTACGAAATAGATACTCCGTAGGGAACTCGTCAATTTCCGAAATAGAAGTCTCTGTTTCCATATCTTCGGCATCATTTTGGAAATAAAAATCCCAAATAGCCTGGCCCATTAAATCTTTCATACGGCCAAAGGTAGTTATTTTTTTTATAAAATTGCTTAGTTGGTAGATAATTAATATTTTTGTCATAAAATAATAAAATGACTTTTGAACAACCGCAAACACTTAGAAAAATAGCAGAAATCATAGGAGCGAGATTCATTGGAGATGAAAATTTCCCCGTATTTGGTACAAATGAAATCCATATGGTGAGAGAGGGAGATATCGTATTCGTTAATCACCCAAAATATTATGATAAAGCCCTTAATTCTAACGCTACTATAATACTGATAGACAAAGAAGTAGAGTGCCCTAAGGGAAAGGCATTATTGGTTTCCGATGACCCATTTAGAGACTTTAATAAAATCAATACTTATTTCACGAAAATATCTAACTTTAAGGAAAATCTTGATGATGCTATTGTTGGTGAAGGGACTTTTATCCATCCGTCGGTAGTGATTGGTAATGGTGTGAGGATAGGAAAAAATTGCCATATTTTCCCAAATGTGGTAATTGGTGATAGAACAGAGATTGGCGATAATGTAGTCATTCAATCAGGAACCATCATAGGGGGTGATGCATTCTATTACAGAAAGCTCAACGGTAATTTTGATAGACTGATTTCTGTTGGTAATGTATTGATAGAGAATAATGTAGAGATAGGAAACCTTTGTACAATAGACCGAGGCGTAACGGCATCTACTATCATCGGCGAAGGGTCAATATTAGACAATCAAATACAAATAGGCCATGATACTGTCATTGGGAAAAGATGCTTGATAGCTTCCCAAACAGGGATTGCAGGATGTTGTATCATAGAAGATGAGGTAACGATGTGGGGGCAAGTAGGTGTAGCTTCGGGACTGAAAATAGAGAAAGGAACAATCCTCCTTGCACAAGTGGGGGTAAATAGAAATCTTGAAAAAGGAACTTATTTTGGACCTATCGCAGAAGATTTCAGAGGATATTTGAAAAAGGAAGTAAAATTGAGAAACTTGAAGTAAGAAAAATTCTCTATAAAATTAAGAAACCTAAAAATGACAATATCATTTTGATATTTAAATATATACAAAAAAAATTATAAAAAATACTTTTAATTCAAAAAAAAAACTTAATTTTACGGCAAATAAAATTTACAAAAAAAAATAGAAAAAATATGTCAGTATTAGTTAATAAGGATTCTAGAGTAATTGTTCAAGGATTTACAGGAAATGAGGGAACTTTCCATGCAACTCAAATGATTGAGTATGGAACAAATGTGGTAGGTGGAGTAACCCCAGGTAAGGGTGGCTCTGAGCATCTTGGTAAGCCAGTATTTAATACCGTAGCGGAAGCTGTAGAAAAAGCAGGTGCGAATGTATCTATTATTTTCGTACCACCAGCATTCGCAGCTGATGCAGTAATGGAAGCCGCAGAGGCAGGTATTAAAGTAATTGTGTGTATTACAGAAGGTATTCCAGTGGCAGATATGGTAAAAGTAAAAGCCTATATTGCAGATAAAGATTGCAGATTAATTGGGCCAAACTGCCCAGGTATTATCACATCAGAAGAAGCAAAAATTGGTATTATGCCAGGGTTTGTCTTCAAAAAAGGAAAGGTAGGTATCGTTTCTAAATCAGGAACACTTACTTACGAAGCAGCAGACCAAGTTGTAAGAGCAGGCTATGGTGTATCCACAGCTATCGGTATTGGTGGAGACCCAATCATTGGAACTACTACCAAGGAGGCTCTAGAATTATTCATTAACGACCCAGAGACTGAGGCTGTTGTAATGATTGGAGAGATTGGAGGTTCCTTAGAAGCTGAAGCTGCAAGATGGTACAAACAAAGCGGTTCTAAAAAACCGGTGGTAGGATTTATTGCTGGGCAAACAGCTCCAAAAGGTAGAACAATGGGACACGCAGGTGCTATTGTAGGTGGTGCAGAAGATACAGCTCAAGCCAAAATGGCCATTATGAGAGAAAATGGTATCAATGTAGTAGATTCTCCTGCGGAAATTGGTGCTATGGTAGCAAAAGTTTTAGGGTAAATTAAGTATAAAACTATCTATAAAATTTCCTTAGTATTTACAAATTTTGTGGATACTAAGGTTTTTCAGTTATATTTTAAAATACATTTTTATGAAAAAAATAATATTAGGAGCAAGTTTATTGGTTTCAGTAATGTCTTTTGCTCAGATAGATATTCGTTTTTCCGAAACTCGTTTTGGGGTTTTGGCGGGTGGTAATTATTCAGGTGTGAGAAATGCCCATAATCCATCAGGAAAAAGAATAGGACTACAAGCGGGAGCAATGGCTCTAATCCCTGCTGATCACGATGATATGCTATATCTACAAACAGAAGTGAAATATCATCAAGCAGGAGAAACGGGCTATAACAAGGCCGAGGGAGGAAATAAAGAAACGAAATATTATAATGACTATATTTCCGTACCAATTTATGTGAAGGGGTATTTCTCTGAGGCAGAATCTGAGTTTTTTGCATTAGGAGGACCTTATTTTAATTTTTTGTTAAATCAAAAAGTAGAGAAACCATCACGCGATTATTACGCTATTGATAAGTATGGGAAAGCAAATTCCTTCAATTGGGGGATTGGTTTGGGGTTAGGTTTTAGTTATAGAAGACAATTAGAGCTTACATTAAAATACGACTTGGGGTTGTCTGATACTTATCCTGATTTGAAAAATATGCCCAAAGAAGTAACGAAAAAAAAATCAGAACAAGCTATTAGCATTGGAGTGAGCTATATTTTTAAATAAAAAAAAGTTGTCTTTTTAAGACAACTTTTTTTATTTATTCTCTTATCAAAGGCATTGTAGAGCATCTCAGCAATCCTCCCATTTTTGATATTTCGCGGTAGGGAATTTCTTCCACTTGTATACCCCATTTGTCACGGATATGATTATTCATCCTCGTAAAAGTTTTATCGGAAACCAACACTTCTGGAGAAATAGAGAATATATTAGGATTCATTTCAAACATTTCTTGTTGGGTTACTTGGAAGCAATTTTTTTCACCGAAAATATCTAATATCAGTTTGAAATCTTTTTCCTTTGCAAAACCATCTTTGTAGATGATGCATTTATCTCTTCCAATTGGATTGAAAGTGCAATCTAAATGAAGTACCCCATTGAATGGGTCTCTGTCGTTTTTTCGTAAATCAAACTCTAAAACTCGTTTGTTTGGGAAAAACTCGCGAAGCAATTCCACTGCTAATTGGTTGGTTCTTGCTGTTTTGTAATTTCTATAATCGGGACTAAAACACGCTCCCACGAAAATAAAATCATTCCATACTATAACATCTCCTCCTTCGATATGAGCGGTAGTAGGTAGATTGATGATGTTTTTCCAATTTACTTGTTCAAAAATTTTTGAATAAGCATCTTGCTCATCGGCTCTGTCTTCTATAATGTTAGAAATGAACATTTTATCTTCAACCACGAAGGCTACATCTCGAGCGAAAACTTGGTTGTAATCGTTTATAATTTCTGGTCTTAGGACTTCTACTCCGTATTTTTTTAGAGTATTTTCAAAAGAAGTCATTTCATAAGTTATATCTTCTTCATTGGGATAATTTCCTTGCTGTGTGGTATAGTAGGATTTAGCATCATAGGTTTCTTCCAATGTAGGATTTTTTCCCATAGATATTGGTTGTCCCAAAACGACCATTTTGAGTCTTCCAGTTTCGTTTTGAATATTTAGTTTCATAAGAATCGGATTAAGTTAAAACCTAATTTATGGTTTGTAGTACCGACTAATAGGTTATTGTACAAATATATAAAAATAAAATTAATTTAACCAAATATATTTTATAAAGAAAAAAGAGACTTAAAAAGTCTCTTTAGGATGTTTAAATCTTAGAATTTAGCAATATCATCTCTGTGAAAAGCATAATCAAACTTCAAGTGTTTGGCATCAGCATAGACTTTTTCTCGTGCTTCTTCGTAGGTATCTCCAATAGCTACGATATTTGCTACTCTACCTCCTGATGTTAATATTTTACTATCTTCTGTTCTTGCTCCAGCAAATAATACTTGACTATGTTCTATTTTGTCTAATCCAGAGATTTCTAGCCCTGTTTGTATGGTTCCAGGATATCCTCCTGAGCATACTACAAGGCATACTGCTTTTTTGTTTCGGAATTTTAGATTTATTTCTTTTCCTTCGAGGCAGTCTTCTATTACATCAAGTAG
>CAKAOY010000002.1 GCA_916710115.1 uncultured Bergeyella sp. | reverse complement strand
TCCACAAAGACAAAAGAATTAGAAGAGGTTGTTTTGTTAGGAGTAACCAAGAAGAAGACCTCCGAAATGGTAGGGAACTCCGTGCAATTGTCTAATAAAGATGTGAGTTCTCCTGTGAATTTATCTTTAGACCAAGCTCTACAAGGGAAGGCACCAGGGGTGATGATAACCACTACATCGGGTACGCCAGGGTCTCAGCAATCGGTAATTATCAGAGGGGTGGGGTCTATTGGGACGAGTACATCTCCGTTATATGTGATAGATGGTGTCCCTGTGGTTACGGGGAATGTGAGCGGTACAAAGGGCTCATCTCTATCTACCTTGGCGAGTATCAATGTGAGGGATATAGAGAGTGTCACAGTACTGAAAGATGTTTCGGCAACGGCTCTCTATGGTGCGAGAGGGTCTAATGGGGTGATTGTAATCACTACCAAGAGTGGTAGAAGTGGAGTGACGAGATTTAGTCTTGATACCTCCATTGGGTTCCAAAATGATGCATATATTAAGAGAAAAGCTCTCACGGGTGACCAAAGATACGATTTGCTAAAAATAGCTTATGCCAACGGAAATAATCTATCTATTGAGGATGCTGAGAAAGAGATTCTTGACCAAAACTTGGGTGGAGTGAAGAATTGGATAAAAGCGAATCGCCATAATGTGGATTGGACAGAAATTGTCCAAAACAAAAATGCCTCTCTCTATAATGTGGATTTCTCTGCATCTAGTGGTGATGAGCGAGGAACTTTCTATGCATCGTTAGGATATAATAGAACAGAACATACGGTGAAGGTTAAAGGGCCTTTTGAAAGGGTGACAGGACTATTAAAAGTAACCCGAAAACTTACCGATAGACTTAATTTTGAAGGGTCGGTGAATGGCTCTTGGGTATCCCAATATCCTATAATGGAGAATGGTGCCAATCTAAATAATCCCTATGCGTTGCGATTCTTAGGTTCACCGTGGGCAAATCCATATAACCCTGATGGTTCGTATAATCTCACTTCTTTTGAGGAAATGACGAGCTTGAATAATTACCCTTATCTCGTGGAGAAAGATTTAATGAACCAAAATTTCCTCCGCGGGTTAGTTAATACGAAAGTAGATTATGAAATATTGAAGGATTTGGTATTTGCTACTAAGGTTAATTTAGACTATCAATCCGTAATCTACAAGCGGTATGGTAACCGTCACCACGGTAGATATGCACCACAAGGTGGTAATTCTGAGCAGAATATCGCTAATACTTACAATTGGGTGATACAGAATTCATTAGCTTATAAATTCCATTTTGATAAACATAGAATCAATTTATTAGCAATGTATGAATATCAAAAAAATCAGGATTATACATTATTAGGAACGGGAGATAAATTCCCTGCTGATGACCTAATGAATTTGGCTTCGGTATCTACTAATAAAGATGTAAGCTCCACATACAGCAATTGGATAAATATTTCATATTTGGGGACATTTTCCTATAATTATGCCAATAAATTAATATTAGATGCGAGTATCCGAAGCGAAGGGTCTTCTGTATTTGCTCCGCATCATAGATTTGGTACTTTTTGGTCAGTTGGGGGTGCTTACAATATGCATAGAGATTTTCTTAGTGATGTATTTAATGAGCTAAAATTAAGAGCCTCTTATGGAGTTACTGGTAACTCGGGCATTGGTATTAATCAATATCAACGATTATTGACTTATGGTACTGAGTATGAACAAAATGGGGCGGTATATCCATCTACTTTGGGCAACGAAAGACTCACTTGGGAGAAAAATAAAACTTTTGATGCAGGGATAGATTTTGCTCTATTCGATAGACGATTATCAGGGTCTTTCACTTATTTTAATAAATATACTTATGACTTATTATTAGATGTGCCAATCTCTAATACCACTGGTTTTGAGTCTCAAACAATGAATGTAGGCTCAATGACAAATAGAGGGATAGAAGCGATGCTGAACTATGATATTTTCCGAAATGAAAACTTTACTTGGAATATATCCGCCAATATAGCTACTGTGAAAAATAGAGTAGATGAACTTGTACGAGATACTGAAGGTGAGCCCATCAATCCAACTGTAGATATGTATAAATCTACTTCGCTTGGTAGAGATTACGGATATTGGTTTTTGCCAACTTGGGCAGGGGTAAATATACAAACAGGAGCTCCAGAGTGGTATAAAAATGGAGTGAGTGGAGAAAAAACCTCCGAATATGCAGAAGCAGGGAAAGTATATCAAGGCTCTGTACTACCAAAATACACAGGCGGACTCTCCACACATATGCAATATAAAAATCTATTTTTAGATGCCTCCATATATTTCGCTGGTGGAAATAAGGTGTATGATAGATATTCTCAATTTTATATGAGAACTAACGATTTTTCTTTAGAAACTTATAATGGAGACCAAGAATTGCTCTCCGCTTGGCAACAACCTGGGGATATCACAAATGTGCCAAAACTCACCTACGGATTAGAAAATAGTTTCCAAGAGCCATCATCAAGATTCCTATACGATGGGACATTTGCCAGATTGAAGGACATAACCCTAGGATACGAATTGCCGTCTAATTACTTAAGCCAAATAGGTATAAACAGCATTGTGGTATCCGTGAAGGCAACAAACCTTTATACTTGGGCAAAAGATAAAGGCGTAAAATTGGACCCAGAAACAGGTTCAGGAGGATATCTTTCCCTCACAACACCGCCAGTGAAATCTATAATATTCGGTATTAATTTAAAATTTTAAATAATAATGAAAAGAATAATATATTTAGCAATCGCTTTAGGAATGACCTCACCATTAGTTAATTCCTGCCGAGAATCCGCTTTGGAACCTGCTCTGTCTCAATATAAACCATTAGAAGGTAATGTAAATAATGCTGAAGCCTTAAAAAGTCTCCTTAGTGGAATATACAGCCGAATGTCTGATGGCTCCTACTACGGACGAGATGTTATCCTATATGGTGAGGTGAGATCGGACAATGCCTTCTCTTCAGGGGCAACTCATAGATTTGTAGAACTCGGACAGATGAAATTAATTGATAATTCCATTGAGCCAAACTCCGTATGGCCTCAGTTGAATAGTATCATAGTTTCTACAAATATCATTATTAATGCTAATAATGTTTCTGGAAATAAAGATGAAGTAGCTCATTACAAGGGTGAGGCATATGCTTTGAGAGCCTTGGCACATTTTGATTTATTGAAAATATTTGGCCAGCAGGATGTTGCTGGAGAGGGAGGTATGTCAGCTTTGGGAATTCCATATGTTAAAGAATTTGGAGAGGTAATTACTCCAAAAAGAAATACCGTGCAAGAGGTATATGATAATATAATGGCTGATTTAGACCGAGCAATATCTCTAATGCCAGCAAGTAAAGATTCGCCCACAAGACACACCATAACAACGAATGCCGTAAAAGCTCTAAAAGCAAGAGTTGCTCTCTACTTCAAGCAGTATGATATTGCTGCAAAATATGCCAAGGAAGTGATTGATAGCGGAGAATACAATATAGCATCGCCCGAAGAGTTTGCCACTACATTCAACACAGACTCTACTAGCAATCAGATATTCTCTATAGACAATAATGATACCGATAACACGGGAATTAACAGTTTGGCAAGAATCTACACATCTCGAAAAAAACATGGCTTCGGAGATATAGAGTTCCTGAAAGACCTATATTCCATATATGAAGATAGCGATGTCCGAAAGGAATTTTTTACTATAAGTGAAAAGGCTACAGAGGAAGAAAATAGGTACCGATGCAAAAAAATGGTAGATCCATCCCTTGTAGGTTCATATGATATTCCTATTATCAGATACGAAGAGGTGATATTAATTTACGCAGAAGCTCTCCTTAAACAAGGAAATGCTTCAACTGCACTTACTTATCTTAATCAAATAGCAGAGAATAGGGGAGAGACTCCTTATCAAGTTGCTACAATGGATAATATTCTTCTCGAAAGAAGAAAAGAATTTGCAGGAGAAGGTTTTCGTTTTTATGATTTGGTAAGAACAGGCAGAGATATTCCCGTAGTGGATAAAACCCTACAAACCTATGGCGGTGGGCCAAATAGAGACCAAGCAGTCCCTTATGGAAGTTACAAACTTGCTTTTCCATTCCCATTACGAGAGTTAAGAGCTAATAAGTTCATAAAACAAAATAAAGGCTATTAATTAAAAATAGAAAAGACAAGATTAATTTTAATCTTGTCTTTTCTATTTAAGTTTTTGCAAGGAGAGTATTCTTATTTTAGGCTGTCCATAATGCTTTTTCCACCTTGTTCTAAAACTTTTTTAGCAAATATTTGTCCGTAGTTTTTATTCTCATCAAAGGTGAAAGATTCGTTTATTTCAATACATTTCTTACCATCTAAGGAGCATATCATCCCCTTAAAATTCATTTTATTTTCTGATAATGTGGCAAAAGCACCAATAGGAGCGGTACATCCTCCCTCTAATGTTTGTAGGAAAACTCGCTCTGTTTCTACACATTTATTTGTACTTAAATGATTGATTTTCTTTATTTTATTGTTTACTTCAATATTGTCAATATGCCCTACGACTACCACTACTCCTTGGGATGGAGCCGAGACCATGAATGGAATTTCTTCATAATCAATATCAAGATTTAGTCGTTTGATACCTGCTAATGAAAATAGTGTAGCATCAGCTAACCCATCTTCTATTTTTTGCAGTCGGGTATTTACATTACCGCGGATATTTACAAACTCGGTATTGGGAAATTTACTTGCCCAAAAAGCTCTTCTACGGAGGCTACTGGTTGCTATTTTTAGGTCTGCAATATTTTTATGTTTTGCGTGGCTCCCTCTCACCAATACATCTTGTGGAAAGTCCCGTTCAAGATAAGCAAGCACAACGAGGTTCTCGGGAAGTTGAGTAGGCACATCTTTTAAAGAATGCACGGCAATGTCTATTTCTTTATTTAATAGAGCAATATCTAAATCCTTTGTGAAAACTCCCGTTATTCCCATTGCATATAATGGTTGAGCGAGATTTTTGTCTCCAGAGGATACGATAGGCATTATTTCCGTATTGAGGTGGAGATTTTTCAATTTTTCTGCAACATCTTTGGCTTGCCATATTGCTAAGGGAGAATTGCGAGTTCCTATTTTTATATTCATAAATTTTGTTTTTTTGATGGTTTTATGTTAGAAGGCTGATTTATCAAAAAAGGTTATGAAATGACATTTTTATAAAAAATGCTAAAAAAACGACCTTTGTAAATAGGGTAAAATTTTGCGTTCTAAGATTTTTCAATAATATATATCAAACTGGAAAATTCCCCTGTTTTTACGGCCTTAAAATTAGAAATTGCTCCTTGGACCATTCCCCATAGCCAAAAAAGAGGATTTTTCTTATATTTTTCGCTGAGTATAGATATATAGTAGGCATCAAGGTGTAGAGGTTTTGTTTTTCTTAATCTCCACTCTTTTCGATAGAGAAATTTTTCCATACCCCTTTTAGAATAATGCCAAATGTGACGAGGAACATCGTAGGCTGCCCAAAATTCTTTATACTTTTGCCCATCGTAGGAAGTATGGTTTGGTACAGCAATTATGAGTAGCCCTCCTGTGGGTTTTAGTTTTTTGTAGAAAGTAGCTAATGCCTTTTCGCGGTCTTCAATATGTTCAAATACATGCCAAAGAGTGATAATATCCAGACTGCCATCAGGAATTTCTTTGAGTTCGGGGTCGCTTACGAAAATTGTTTTGGGAGATTTTTGCTTAGCAAAATTTTTAGCTTCCTCATTGGGTTCATATCCATAAGTGATATATTCGTCTTCTAAGAATTTTACAAAATCTGCTGTGCCACAACCATAGTCTAAAATTTTCAATCCAATACCAATTTCCGAAGCGAGGATATTTCTTTTGTAATTAAGATTGAATTTTTGAAAAAATTTATACACCTTTTCTTTGATACTACCGCTATCTTGGTGGTGGGAAATATATTTGTTACTTTTATAGTATTTATCAAGATTTTTTGGGATAGGGGAGGTCTTTAGGATTCCTGCTATCTCGGTTTCTTGTATTTCAAAAATTTCCTGAGTTAGGAAATAATCTTTTATTTTCATTTAATGTAGTTTATTTTATAGTCAAGATTTTTTCTATTTTATTTGATTGAGATATACCATTCGGGTTACAACCTAATTTTCCTTCTGGGATTTCTATATTTTTTGATTGGTAGAAATTAGCCCAAAAATCATCTATCTTTCCTGTTGAAGGATTAATAAATGTCATTGGATGGAGTTGGAATATATCACAATTCCTGTATGCTCGTTCTACAAAATCGGAGCAATAATAAGAATTTTCATTGGGAATATAAAGAAAATTATAGGGGTGACCGAGCATTGCATTGGCTCTATCCATTGCCTCATTAATACATTTTTGGTACGGAGTCTTTAGCCTATATATATCCATCTGTCTATTTTCCTTTTTATTTTTTTTGATAAATTTTCTAAGAGATAGTTTTTCCGAACCATTTTTAGTAGAACTATGTAGTATATTTTGATTGGTTTTAGTTATTTCTACAAGAGCTACATGGTCATAAGAAATGATATTTTTCTCTGATTTTGTAACTCTACTGATAGCACCAGAAAGGTTTTCTTTCTTTGCTTCGACAAATATTATATCACCATTTTTTATTATGTTTCGGTATACTTGTACTTCTTGACAATTCCATAATAATGAAATAAGACATACTTTAGTAATATTTTTTAACATTTTTAATAGAATTAAAATTTTAAAAATTTTATGAAACAAAGTCCTTATGTTTCCTGTGAAACTATTGTAAAGGATCTAATCATAAAACTTTATATATTAACATTGTGCTATCCCATAATATCACAAAAAGAAGTGAGGATATTTTATGTTATTATATTTTTGTGCAGCGATAAATTATATAATATAAGTGCAAAAGTAAGTTTTTTTTAAGTATATTTGCAACAAAACAATGAATAATGATAGACGAAAAGCAACCATTAATTTCAATAATTGTTCCTTGCTATAATACGGAGGATTATATAGAACAATGTTTGGATAGCCTGATTCATCAGAGTTATAAAAATTTAGAAATTATTTTGGTAAATGATGGTTCTACCGATGATACAGATGCGAAGATACAACCGTATTTAAGCGATGATAGAATAAAATATATTATACAAGAAAATAAAGGTCTATCAGGTGCGAGAAATACGGGGCTGGATATAATGAAGGGTGAGTATGTTTGTTTCGTGGATAGTGATGATTTTTTGCATAAAGATTATGTGAAAACACTCTACGAAAATTTGATAAAAACTGATGTAGATATTTCTATTTGTGATTTTTTGCTGTATTACGATGATGCCCCAGTAGATATAGAAACTTTACCAGTAGAAGAAACCCTTGATGTGAAATCTCGTGATGAAGGTATGGATTATATAGATACCTACGATCTTAAATATATATTAGCATGGAATAAATTATATAAAGCCTATATTTTTGATAATATAAGATATCCTTTAGGAAAGTTGCATGAAGATGAGTTTGTAGCGCATCATATCTTCTATAAGACGAATAAATCGGTGTTTACTTCTAGAAAATTATATTCGTATAGACAAGGAAAAAAAGATTCTATTATGAGTAATATAACAGTAAAAAACTTTAATGATGCAGTAGAAGCATTTGATGATAGAATTAAATTTTATAGAAAACATAAGATAAAAAGTAAGCTAAGAACAATTAAAGTTAAATGGAACTATATATCTGAAAAATATAGAAATCCTACAATATCAAAAGATGTTGAAAAGTACATAAAACAAAATTTTATAGATTTTTTTATATATGCAAAAGTTCCTTTGCTAAGAAAGTTAAGATTTTATAAAGCTCTATTAACAGAAGGTAAATAAAAAGAGGAGTGTTTTTTACTCCTCTTTTTATTTAAGATGTTTCATATGAAACATAAGTATTACTTTAATAGATTATCGTCCTAAAAATATAAGAAGGACATTAATATCTGCTGGTGATACCCCACTAATACGGCTTGCTTGTGCAATGGTTTTAGGTTTTATTTTATTTAATTTTTGTTTGGCTTCCGATGATAGGGAAGATACCTTAGAAAAATCAAAATCAGTAGGTATTTTAATATTTTCTAATCGTTGGAGTTTGGCTACATTTTCTTTTTCCTTTTCTATATAGCCTTTGTATTTTATATTTATTTCTGCTTGTTCTCTTACCTCGTCAGAATAATTTTTACTTGTATTTCTAATAAATTCTAATTTTTCTAATTTATTTAAAGTAATATTTGGGCGAGTAAGTATTTGAGAAGCACGATATGCTTGATCTACAGAATTAGAATTTTCTTCTTCCAAAATAGGATTAATTTGGTGGGGTTTCAAAGATGTTTCTCTTAAAAAATCTTCCAATTCCTGAGATTTTTTGATTTTATCTTCTACTTTTTCCATTCTTTCATCAGTAGCTAATCCTAATTTATGAGATTTTTCAGTCAAACGAATATCTGCATTATCTTGTCTTAAAAGCAAACGATATTCTGCTCGGGAAGTAAACATTCTATAAGGTTCTTCTGTACCTTTTGTAATGAGATCATCTATGAGAACTCCTATATATGCTTCATCTCTGTTGAGAGTGAATGGATCTTTTTCATAGACTTTATTATGAGCATTGATACCAGCAATGAGCCCTTGTCCTGCCGCTTCTTCATAGCCCGTAGTTCCGTTTATTTGTCCTGCGAAATAAAGATTTTCTATGAGCTTTGTTTCTAAGGTATGTTGAAGTTGAGTAGGAGGGAAGTAATCATACTCAATGGCGTATCCTGGTCGGAATACTTTTGCATGTTCAAAACCTGGAATTTGGTGAAGAGCTTTTATTTGGATATCTTCTGGAAGAGATGAACTAAATCCATTGATATAATATTCTATCGTATTCCAGCCTTCTGGCTCTGCAAAAAGTTGATGACGATTTCTTTCAGCGAAGCGATTAATTTTATCCTCAATGCTTGGACAGTATCTAGGTCCTAAGCTTTGAATTGTTCCGTTGAACATTGGGCTTCTGTCAAAACCTTCGCGGAGAATATCATGGACGATTTCATTTGTGTAGGTGATATAGCAAGAACGCTGTTGAGTAAGCTTAGGTGTGTCTAAATAAGAAAACTTTTGAGGATTTTCATCGCCTTTTTGTTCTTCCATTTTAGAAAAATCTATACTTCTACCATCTACTCTCACGGGTGTGCCTGTTTTCATTCTTCCAGCCTCAAAACCGAGGGAGGCTAACTGTTCTGTAATTCCAAAGGCTTTAGGTTCTCCCATTCTTCCGCCTCCTAATTGTTTTTCACCAATATGAATTAACCCATTTAAGAAAGTTCCATTAGTTAAGACTACAGATTTGGATTTGAATTTAATTCCAATAGAAGTAATGACACCTGCTGCTTTGTTGTTTTCAATAATCAATTCTTTTACCATATCTTGAAAAAAGTCCAGATTAGGAGTATTTTCCAAGGCAAGTCTCCATTCTTGAGAGAATAACATTCTATCATTTTGAGTTCTTGGTGACCACATGGCTGGACCTTTAGAAAGATTTAGCATCTTAAATTGTATCGCAGATTTATCTGCAATAATCCCTGAGTAACCTCCTAAGGCATCAATTTCTCTAACAATTTGTCCTTTGGCGATACCTCCCATTGCGGGGTTGCAACTCATCTTTCCGATGGTCTCCATATTCATTGTAATGAGGAGTGTTTTGGAACCTAAGTTCGCAGCTGCGGCAGCAGCCTCACATCCTGCATGCCCTGCTCCTACTACGATAACATCATATATTTGTTCTGTCATTTTTTTTGTTTTTATTTTTTTTAGTAGAATGTTTCACGGGAAACATATCATAAAATAGAGTATTTTATCCCATTAGTTATATCCAACTTATATGGTTTAAATATATAAATAAATTATGAACTTGCAAAAATAAAGAATTTAATTGTAAAGTATATAATTTGTATGGAAATAAAAAAAACTTATGGGAAAAGAGTATATATGAGTGTAATGGGTCAAATAATTCATTAAAAGATAAAAATAGAGTCGATATTAGCCTTAATTTAATGTATTATTTAATAAACTCTTAATTTGAGAGTATTCAATTTGGAGCTTGATATATTACAAATAATAAACTACATGAAATCAGTATCTTTGTAAAAATATAATAGATAATATTTTTATTATATGTTAAAAATTGTTAAATATATGTAAGATAGCGTTATAATAATGTATCTTTGTCAAAAGAAACGATAAAAATTAAAATTTTAAGAAATGAAAAAAGTAATTACATTAGCACTAGTGGCAGTGGCTACTACATTAGGCTTTTCACAACAAGTAAAATTTGGAGCAAAGGCGGGTGTTAACGCATCTCATTTTAGAATTACCGAAGTTGATGCAACAGTGGTTAGTGAAAATAGAATAGGTTTTTATTTAGGGGCAACAGCAGAAGCGCCTCTAAGCAAAAAATCAGATAAATTTTCAGCACAAGTAGAAGCATTGTATGTACAAAATGGAGGTAAAATACAAAATGGAGGTGAAGAAATTCGTGTACACCAACTTAATATGCCAATATTCTTGAAATATAGAGTAGTTGGCGGTCTTAAAATCAATGCTGGTGGTTATGTTGGAGCAATCATCGGAGGTGATTCAAAAATTGGAGAAGAATGGACTACAGAAGGTTTTTCTGATGCATTCAAAACTTTTGATGCGGGTGTATTGGTAGGTGCAGAATATCAGTTACCAAATAATGGAGTATTTATTGATATAAGATACAATTGGGGATTAACAGATATCTCAAATTTTGAAGGGTCTTCCGCTATTCGTAACAAGAATCTTCAAGTTGGTTTAGGATATAAATTCTAAGAACAATAAAAAATATAAGGGAAGTTATCTATACAGTGTGGTGTAACTTCCCATTTTTTGCGAATAAATTTGATATTTAAAAATATTTTTATAACTTTGCAGTATCAAAGGGTATTTCATTGGAAGAATATCCATAACAAAAAAAGATTATAATTTTTATACAATGAAAAAAGTAATTACACTAATGTTGGTAGCAGCGGCTACTACATTAGGTTTTTCACAACAAGTGAAATTCGGTGTTAAAGGTGGTGTTAATGTAACTGACCTTAATGGTGCGGAAAACGGCCTTATGAATGGAGTAAATACTCTTAATGTAGGGTTTAATGTTGGTGCATTCGTAGAGTACAAAGTACAAGATAAATTGTACGTTCAACCAGAATTGCAATTATCAACTCAAGGAGCATCTTCTGACCACTATGGTTATGATGGATATAGCAACACTGAAAAAAGAGTAAATCTTACTTACTTGAACCTTCCAGTAATGGTGAAATACGAGGTTGCTAATAAATTGAAATTAGAAGTAGGTCCTCAGTTTGGGTATGCATTAGCAGGTAATGTGAAGTATGACGAAACAGGTGCTAGTTACAATGTGAGTTTGAAACAAAACTTATTCAAGAAAGAAACTCAAGTAGTACCTACAACTATTCAAGGAAATACTACAGGAAATACTACAATCACTACACCACAATATGCTCAGCGTTTTGATTTTGGTCTTAATTTCGGTTTCTCTTATGATTTATCTTCTGATGTATTTTTACAAGCAAGATATAATTTAGGATTAACAAACATTTCTAAAATTCAAGGTGAAAAAGTATATAATAGAGGTGTTCAAGTAGGATTGGGATACAAATTTTAATCTAAATTAAAAACAATAAAAAACTCCCGACCAAAAGGTGGGGAGTTTTTTTTTTTTAAAGTTTGTTGATTTTTACAAATCTCACATAGCCTTTTCCGTCTGTTTTCTTAGAAAAGTCGGCTGTTGTTAGTGGTATAACGGCGTCTTCTACATTATATTTTCCGTGTTCTACAGCAGATTCTAATCGTATTGTATAACCTTTGTCAAACTTATTGTTATCAAGGTTTAGGATGGTAGTTGTTCTATCACCTCCGCTGATAGAAGCCCCTGTAATGGCAGACAATTGTTCTGGTTTCTTTTGTTGTGCCTTGTGCCATTCTTTTAGTGTTTTATACCATTTTTTATTGCTCCCCATCACTGCTAAAGTTTTTTCATACTCGCCTTTTGGATTGATGAGAGATACTACGAGGTAGGCAGCTTCGCCATCGTAGTTGGACATTTGTAGCATTAGTTTGTACTTGTTCTGTGCATTCGCTTGGAATCCACAAAAGAACATCATAAGTAATACAAAAATGTTAAAATTTAAAAATTTCATATCATGTAATTATTTTAAAAAATCAATATTTATATTATTTTTTCTAAGCATTTCGTTATCTTTTGCCAAATCGTAAGCAGTTTCATCAAGGTCTGTTTTGATGGTTTTATCTGCCCCACGAGAGATGAGGTATTTAAGAATAGTATCATCTTTGGCAACTAAAATAGCTTTGTGAAGAGCAGTGAGTCCATCATTGTTTTTAGCATTAATATCGACATTGATGTTTTCTACTTTTTTGAATAATTCCGAATCATTTTTCGTAGCTATAAGATGGTAAATCGTGCTTCCATCTGCTAACTTTTTAGAGAAATCTATACCTTTTTTTTGTAATAATTTGAGTTTTCCATCAAACTCTTTTCCGTTTTTTCGAGGATGATAGGCCTCTATTAAAATATAAACAAGATTGTTTCCTTTTTTGTTGGTAGCATTTAGGCTGGCACCATTATTGATGAGGTATTCAACAACATCAGCGTTAGAATATTTCACTGCATTAATGATGGCTGTCTCTCCATCACGATTGGCTTCATTGATGTTTTCCACGAAAGGTAGTAAATATTTTACAGCATTTACACTCTTGCCACTACAAGCCAATAGAAATGGTGTATTTCCGAATTTGTCTGCCTTTTTAGCATCCACACCTTTAGCAATTAGATAGGTTATTACATCATCTTGATTGGCTTTTTTTGCCACAAAATGAAGCAATGTTTCTCCCTCAGGAGATGTGATTTTTGGGTTAAGTTTCAAAGTGTCTATTAAGTATTGATATGCTGCTAAACCATTGGTTACCTTGTGTGCTCCTTGGGCTACAGCCAGAAGTGCGGAGTTATCATATTTTACTCCTCTTTTTACCAATTCTTTTAAGTTGTCAAGGTTATTACCAACTAATGAAGCATAATAAAATACGCCTCTCCCTTCATCGTCTTTGCTATTAAGTGTAAGTCCTTTTTTGATGAGATAATCCGTTATTTTTAACCCCTTGTCGTGTCCGATAGCTAAAAGTAATAGATTTGCGTTCCCAAAACTTTTGTATTTTTGAGTGAGATCAATCCCGTTTTTAGCAAAAATATCTACAATTTCTGGCGTGAGTTTTCCGCCTAAAGAGGCGAAAACAAGCGGTGTGAACCCTTTATCATCTAAGGCATTTATATTAGAACCTTTTTTAATGAGATTTGCTACAACATTTGTAAGTCCCTCATTTGTTGCAAAATGTAGATAAGTTCTATCGTGGAAGAGTTTTTTTTCTAAATCTACACTTGGTAGGTTTATTAAATAATTAATAATATCCGAGTCTGCTTTCTCTAAAATAGCTTTGAGTATAGGGTCATCGAATCCTACATTTTTGAAATCAACCCCTTTATCAACTTCCGCTTTTACCTGTTGAAGAGTTGGCTTAGATTTCCAAAAATCTTGACTTTCTAACAAAGATTTTTGTTGAGCATTCATATAAAATACCGAACAAAGTAAAATAGAAAATATAATTTTTTTCATAGTGATATAAATATTTAAGGTTCTATAATTTTTATTTTTCAGCGGCAAATATACAATTTTTATTTAGATAAATTATGTATTAATTATTAGATAATAAAAATAGAAATAGGTTAAATATTTATATCATTTTATTTTCCGTTATTCAGTAATTTTTGTTCTCTCATAGCTTTTATCATCGTGATACGAGCCTCAAAAGTTTCCTTTTTTTCAGGGGATTTTTCGGATAATATTTTATATGCTTGAATCGCTTTCGCGTATAGTCTTTGCTCAAAATATAGGTTGGCAAGAGTCTCCGTCATTAGATGAGATATATCGTCGCTTTTTTCTTTTGGAGTGTATTCTGTGTCTGTTTTTAGTCGTTGTATTTTAGGATTATTTTCAATAAAGGTATTTATTGTTTTTATTTTAACATCCTCAATATGTATATTTTCGTCAGTCTTTTTTATATCCTCAGTAGAGGGGTCGTTATTTGGTATTATGGTAGATTGAATTTTTTCATCTGTTTTTATAGATGGTTTTTCAGTATTAAGCCAATATTGCCAAGTATTTACAAAATGAGGAACATTAGAGATTGGTTCCTCTACTTTTGGGGTAGTGGTATTTGCAGATGCTTCTTGTTTTAATTTTTGTTGTTCAGCTCTTTTGTGAGCTATTTTGGCCTCAACTTCGGCGATAAGTTTTTTTATTTCCTCTTCGTGTTTGTTGTGGGTTGGGTTATTTGGTATGTATTCTGATTTTTTTTGAGGAATATTTTTAATTTTAGGCAGAATATCATCAGATTGATTATCAAAATTGATGGAATAATTGAGTTTTTCCTCTTCCTTTTTTTTGTTTTCAATATATTGATTATCAGTGTGTTGGTTTTCTTCTATGATAGTTGTTTCCTCATTTTCGGTTTCTAGTTGTATATTTTCAATATGTTGATTATCAGTGTGTTGGTTTTCTTCTATGATAGTTGTTTCCTCATTTTCAGTTTCTAGTTGTATATTTTCAATATATTGATTATCAGTGTGTTGGTTTTCTTCTATGGTAGTTGTTTCCTCATTTTCGGTTTCTAATTGTATATTTTCAACATGTTGATTATCAGTAGGTTGATTTTCTTCTACAATAGTTGTTTTCTGGATAAATTGATACAAAATCTTTTTATCAGTAGTATAGGCTGCTGTTTGACTAAGGCAATTAGGGTAATTTTCATCATTAAATACTTGATTACCATATAGATAAATAGCACGGAGACTCTGCATAAATGGATATTTGGAGATTTCCATTTGTAGGAGAGCTAGGTCTTCGTATTGTATGGATTGAGGTTTTTTAAACAGGTCTAAAATTCGTTCTTGTATCATTGTTACCAGTCGGCTATTATATCGTTAAAAATTTTATTAATAATTCGATCTATGACGATTTTTGTTTGTTCGTCTTCTATTTGGTTGATACTTAGTTCGCTACTATATACAGCCTCGTCGGAATAGGTTCTATCAAAATTTTTCTGAGGTTCAATTTTGTTTTCGTAATGGACTTTTATTCGTATAACCATTTTGTTTTGGGAAGTTTGTATCAGTCCTCCAGTGTTATTTGTGATAGCATTGGAAGATACAGAGACTGGCATTGTTGGGGTATATTCTACAATTTCGCCTTCAATCAAAATATCGGGGTTATTTTTGGTGCCTTTTAGGGTAGTTCTTTGCAAAAATCTATTTTGAATGTCAATAGAAAATCGTTGAGCTAATGTTGGATTTTTCAGTGGTGAGTTGTCCATAAACTCATTGATTTGTATGGTTTTAACATTCTTATCAAGAGAAGCCCCCGTGAAGGTGTAACAAGAGTGTAGTAGCCCACTAAGCAGTATGATGTATAAATATTTTATCATATTTTATATATGGTTTTAAGTTGGGATGTTTTATTCCAAATCAAATTGCTTTATTTTTCGGTAGAGCGTTCTTTGGGAGATGCCCAGTTCGTCGGCAGCTTTATTTCTTCGTCCGTTATGCTTTTCTAATGCTTTGATAATTAGTTCCTTTTCGTTATTTACTAAGGATAGAGAATTATCATTTTGATGGTCTTCAATATCTATATCTACGGTAGTGAAATTTTTATCATACTCGTCATCAATTGGGGTGATGATGGTAGGTGTCTGGATAGGTGGTTGTTCAAAATACAACAACGAATTTGGGTTGATGTTTTGGTCGTTCGTGTAGATTCTACTAATGAGGTCTTTTTCTTGGTTAGAGAAGGTATTATTGTCTCTATTTTTGATAAGTTCCGAGGTGAGCGCCTTTAAGTCGTTGAGGTCGTTTTTCATATCAAAAAGGATTTTATACATAATTTCTCTTTCGGAATTGAAATCGGTACCCATAGAATTTTTAGGTCGGTTGGCAATACTCGGTAATTGATGATTAGTAGGGATGAATTCCATTAGTTTTTGGGTAGAAATTCTTCTCTCGGATTCTACTACGGTTATTTGTTCCACGAGATTTCGCAGTTGTCGGATATTCCCTGGGAATGGGTAGGTTTCTAAATACCTTATAGCATCTTCTGTGAGCTCTATTTCGGGCATTCGGTATTTTTCGGCGAAATCTCTGGCAAATTTTCTGAAAAGAAGATGAATATCCCCCTTTCTTTCGCGGAGGGGAGGCATATCTATCTGTACAGTGTTAAGACGATAGTATAAATCTTCACGGAAACGCCCATTGCTGATGGCCTGCATCATATCCACATTCGTAGCAGCAATAATTCTTACATTAGTCTTCTGAATTTGTGATGAACCTACTTTCATAAAGTCGCCACTTTCTAATACTCTGAGTAGTCTCACTTGGGTTTGTAGAGGAAGTTCTCCCACTTCGTCAAGGAATATCGTCCCGCCATCGGCCATTTCAAAATAACCTTTTCTGGTGCTGGTTGCTCCTGTAAAGGCACCCTTTTCGTGTCCAAATAATTCGGAATCAATCGTTCCTTCGGGAATAGCACCGCAATTGACCACGATATAAGGTTGGTGTTTCCTACGGCTTTCGGCGTGGATTATCTTTGGTATAGATTCCTTACCTACACCACTTTCTCCGATGACGAGTACGGAAATATCCGTAGGTGCTACCTGCACGGCTCTCTCCAATGCTCTATTGAGAAGGGGATAGTTTCCGATAATCCCAAAACGGGCTTTAATGTCTTGTAGGTTGCTCATAATTTATATTGCTAATATTTTGTGTTTGAATCCTATATAAAGATTTTGTAATTATTTAAAATAACATTGTCGCCAAATGAAAGCAACATATTTATTTTATAATTTACCATTTAAATTGTCAAAGCTTTTCGTATTTTTATCTATCTGACATAAGATTTTTGCATAGAGTTTTTTATATTATTCTACGAATCTTCCAATCAAAGTCCCTTGTGTGCTGTCGTGGATGAATACATTTACTAAATCTCCGATTTTTTGTCCCTCTTGTTTATCAAACACACAGACTACATTTTGGGAGTTTCGCCCTCTCCATTGGCTTTTATCTTTTTTACTTTCTCCATCGATGAGTACTTCGTGGATTTTTCCTACATAGCCTTTCATTCTCATTGAGGAGAGTTCTCCTTGTAGGTCTATTACTTCCTGCAAACGGCGTTTTTTCACATCATCAGGTATATTGTCAGCCATTTTTTTATGAGCAGGAGTTCCTGGTCTTTCGGAGTAGGCAAACATATATCCGTAGTCGTATTCTACTTCTCTCATTAGTGAGAGTGTGTCTTGGTGGTCTTCCTCTGTTTCGCCACAGAATCCGACCATAATATCCTGTGAAAAGGCAATATCGGGTACTATTTTTTTAGCTTCTTTTATCAAATCCAGATACTCTTGGCGAGTGTGCTGTCTGTTCATTGCTTTTAGCATATTATCGCTACCAGATTGTACGGGTAGATGTACATATTTGCAGATATTAGAGTATTTAGCCATCATTTTAAAGACATCAATACTCATATCTTGTGGGTTGGAAGTTGCGAATCGGATTCTCATATTTGGTACAGCTTGGGCTACCATTTCCAGAAGTTCTGCGAAATGGATAGCTGTTGCTTGTTGCATTGCTGATGCTTTTTCAAAATCCTTTTTGGCACCGCCACCATACCAGAGGTAAGAATCTACATTTTGTCCTAATAGAGTGATTTCTTTATATCCATTATCCCAAAGTTCTTTACATTCGTTGATGATGGAGTAGGGGTCTCTACTTCGCTCTCTACCACGGGTAAAAGGCACGATACAGAAGGTACACATATTGTCGCATCCACGAGTGATGGTTACAAACGCAGTAACTCCATTTCCTCCGAGGCGGACTGGACTGATGTCGGCATAGGTTTCCTCTTTGGATAACATTACATTGATGGCATCTCTTCCCTCGCTGGTTTCTTTCAGTAGATTAGGGAGGTCTCTATAAGCATCTGGACCTACTACCAAATCCACGAGTTGCTCTTCTTCTAGTAGTTTGGTTTTTAGTCTTTCTGCCATACAGCCTAATACACCTACGGTAAGGCTTGGGTTGTATTCTTTTTGTTTTTTAAATTGGGAGAGTCTCATTCTCACGGTTTGCTCTGCCTTTTCCCTTACGGAGCAGGTATTTAGCAAGATGAGGTCGGCTTCCTCTACATTTGTGGTAGTATTGTAGCCGATATTACTCAATATGGATGCAACGATTTCGGAGTCAGAAAAATTCATTTGACAGCCGTAGCTTTCTAAAAATAATTTTTTTGTATTTCCTACCTTCTCACGAGTTGCATATGCCTCTCCTTGACGCGTTTCGTCTATATATTTTTTTTCTTGAATCATATTTTTTTCAAATTAAAATCGTTTCGGGGGCAAAGATATGAAAAAAAGGACAAAATGGCAGTGAAAAATATTTTGTAGGAATAAAAAGGAGTATGTTTATAGATTAATATTTTAAGGAGAAAATTGATAAGATATTTAATAATGTTTAATATTAAACTTAAAAATATTTTTATTAAAAATAATGATTCTATATAGTTGGTAATTAGATATTAATATAAATTTAAATATATTAAACAATATGATAATTTTTAAAAATGTTTAATAATTTTTAGGATATTTAATATAAAAATATTTACCTTTGGCGTTCAATTTTAAAATTAAAAATGAAAAGATTATTCGTTACAGCATCCTTATTGGTAGGAGCAATGGTTTTTGCGGGAGGTTTTCGCGTGTCATTGCAAGGTGTAAAGCAATTGGCACAAGCACATACTTCTGCACATACGGAAGATGCTAGTGTGGCATTTTTCAATCCAGCGGGTATTTCGTTCATACCGAATAAGCTGAGCATCGTAGCCGGTGGATTTGGTGTGGTAAGTAATATTACTTATCAAAATCCGATGACATTGGAGTCTTATGATACTAATAGCCCAATAGGAACACCAATTTATGCTGCGGCAGCCTATAAAGTGAGCAAAGATGTATCTGTGGGATTCAGTTTTACGACACCTTTTGGTAGCACGGTAGATTGGGGTAACCAATGGGCAGGGCAGGAGATAGTCCAAAAAATGCAACTGAAATCCTTTTTCTTCCAGCCGATGGTATCCGTGAAGTTGGCAGATTGGGTATCTTTGGGGGGTAGTTATATTTATGCCAAAGGTGAAGTGAATTGGGATAAGGCAGTGAGTAAGCTCGGAGGTAAAGTCAATATCAAAGATAAGGAAGCTTCGGGACAAGGTTTCTCGCTTGGTTTTTACTTTAAGCCTAATGAAAAATTAGATGTAAGTGTGGCCTATCGTTCGCCAGTGGATATTGAAGCAAAAAATGGGAAAATAACGGTAAATGCCTCCAAGGCAGTGTTTTCTACTTTACAATTAGATGCTAATGGACAAGACCGATTCAAGGCAACACTTCCTTTGGTAGATGAATATACGATTGGGGCAACCTATAAAATCACACCGAGATGGTCTGTTTCCGCAGATTTTAATTATACTGGTTGGTCAAGATATGATGAATTGACACTAGATTTTGATAAGGCACTGCTTGGTAATCAAACAGATGCTACGATTCTTACCACTCCGAAGAATTTCAAGAATACACAAACTTGGAGAGTGGGTACAGAGTATAAACTCACCAATAAACTTGCAGGTCGCCTAGGTTATTATTTTGATGAGTCTCCTTATGATGATGCTAACTTTATTCCAGAAACTCCATCGTTTGATAATCAGGTTATTACGGCAGGTTTCGGGTACAAATTTAGTCACTTTGGAGTAGATGTCGCAGGGGGATATTCTTTCCTTCAACCGAGAAATGTAGCCAATGCATATAATCAGTTTTATGGACAAGCTAAAGGAAATGCCTTTTATTTTGGTCTAGGACTTAGCTATAATCCATTTTAATCAAAGAATCTATTAAAAAAATAAAAATGAAACAAACGATAATTTTATCAATGGCTGTGCTATCCTTGTTATCTATACAAAGTTGTAGTACAGAATTTGATAACGATATAAAGAATATCAGCGTAACCAGTGGGAATGCAGATTTTAGCCATTATGTGGCCCTTGGAAATTCTCTCACTTCGGGCTACCGAGATGGAGCTCTTTACAAAGAAGGTCAGTTGGAGTCTTATCCTGCAATCATTGCTCAGCAAATGAAGCTGACAGGTGATAAGGTTGGAGACTTTACTCAACCGCTAATGCAGGACAATATAGGCGGATTTAAAGATTTAGGTGTAAAAGGAAAGCTACAACTTGAATTGGTGAATGGTTCTTTAAGTCCAATATATCAAACTGCCCAGTCTTCATTTGATTATGGTACTCTTAATGGACAGAAATTTAGTAATTTGGGGGTTCCAGGTGCAAAATCTTACCACTTGGTGTATGATGGCTATGGAAATCCAGCAGGTATTTCGAAAAAAACGGCTAATCCATACTTCGTGAGATTTGCTACTTCGGCTACTACATCTGTCCTCAAAGATGCAATGGCACAAAATCCTACATTCTTCTCTCTTTGGATAGGGAATAATGATGTATTAGGATATGCTACTTCTGGTGGTGATGGTTCGGACATAATCACCCCAACAGATACTTTCAACAATGCTTATACTGCATTGGTTGCTACGCTTACATCGAAAGGTGCAAAGGGTGTCGTTGCTAATATTCCAGATGTTACGGCAATTCCGTTCTTTACAACAATTCCGTATAATGCCATTCCTTTGGATGAGGCTACTGCTACGCAATTAAATGGATATATAGGTAAGTTACAGCAGGTTATCACTACTTTTGGTGGTGGTGAGAGATTTAAAACCTTATCAAAAGGACAAAATCCATTAATAATAAAAGACGAGAGTCTTAAAGATTTATCTCAACAGATTACTTTGGCTCTTACATATGCAGGATATCCTCAGCCACAAGCAAAGGCTATCGGGCAAATATATGGGCAGGCTCGTCATGCAACAGCAGAAGATTTAATTTTGCTAACGACAAAGAGCCTTATCAATACTGAGAAGGTAGGGGTGCCAGCACCATTCAACAAGGTGGGAATTACCTATCCTTTGGAAGATGCTAATGTTCTCACAAAAACAGAGGTTGCCGAGATAAAAACAGCCACTACTGCCTATAATGCCACTATTAAGGCTTTAGCAGACAAATATCATTTGGCATTTGTAGATGCAAACACCAAATTAGTGGAATTAAATAAGCATTCAGGAATACAATACGATGGCGTAACTTATACCTCAAAATTCGTTACGGGAGGTGCCTTTTCACTCGATGGGGTGCATCTCACAGGAAGTGGTTATGCGGTGATAGCAAATGAATTTATTAAGGCTATTAACAAAACCTATGGCTCTACATTGCCACAAGTGAATGTTAATAAATATTCAAAAGTTAAATTTCCTTAAATATATTTTTTTTAAAGAAAAAGCATTACCGATTATAAGGTAATGCTTTTTTATTTTTATAAAATCTCATTTTAATTGAAAAGGTGCCACAAAATCCCGATATTCAACCTAAAATCATATAAAGGATAGTTGGGAGCTGTATAAGAACGATTTTGTAGAAAAAGTGTTGTAGAATTTTGGGCTTCTACATAGAATTGCATCCTCTTGACTTTCATATTAAAATAAGCATCTACGATGGGCTGTCCACCAATTTTGTGATTTCCCACTGATGGTAAAATAAACTCGTTGAGAATTGGTGAAAACTCTCGGGATGCAAATTTTGTGAAATAATATACCTTAATTCCAGCGATGATTTCTGATGCTTTTTTAAAGGCTGGGGTTTTGTAATAAAAATTAATTCTACCGATAAATTTCGGTGTTGGGAAAAGACTAATTTCCGAAATATTTGTCTGGAAATGTAGCCTCGTGTTAAGATGAAATTTGTGATAGTCAAAAGTCGCTTCACCGCCAATTTGGGAGATATTTAGTGAGTTTTTGGCCTGCTCAAACTGTTCATTAGCATTTATGAAAGCAAAATTATCTACTCTAAAATATTTTATGAAAACTTGGCTGTTAAACCATTTTAGTCCCATAGAGCCACCTATTTCCATAATATTTTCATTTTTAAAGGCATTCCTCCCCCAATTGTACCTCTCGATTGGTGAGTAATTACTCAACACGTTGAGGTTCGGTGCGGCAGATTGCCAATTGAGATTAGCATCTAAGAAATAATTCTTTATAGGCTCTAATCGGAGGCGATTTTCCGTTTTTAGAAAATTCCCCAAAAATTTTCCATTAGAGTATTCAAGGAACGAATTGAGATTGACTTTATCCCAAAGATTGATTCTGAGTTTTCCCACTGCACCAATACGATGCTCGGAGTTTTCATTGTTTTGTAAAATGCTGGTATAGTGCCAGTTATTACCAATATGAATATTTTGATGACGAAGCCCCGCATCAAGGTAGAATTTCGGCTTGTCAAAAATCAAGCTAAAAGTATTACTAAAATTATAGGAATATTTTTTTGTACCATTGCTAATATTGTTATCATAATCGGTAAAGGAAGCCGTGTCGCCCGTTCCGAGATTGAAATAATATTTGTTCAACTGATAATACATCTGATGAGCAACCTTGAAGGGAAACTTTTTGCTATTAAAAGGCAAAAAACTATGGTAGAGATAATATCTTCGGTAGCCAAAACGAGAGTCCGAATCTTGGAATCTCACGGGGATATTTTCTCTGTTGTTGAATCGGTCGTCTCCAGATTGGAAAAGAGCTAGTGCCGTGATACCCCCATTTTCTTCATTATTGACATTTTGGTGGAGGTAATGAGCATAGGCTTGATATTGCTTGTTGGGAGAGGTGTAATGTCCGGAGAATACTACATTGTCCGACTGGGATAGATTATTGGTATAGAATCCTTGTGATTTTAGCCCCATATATTCTACCGCTAAATTGAGGTTTTTACCAAAATTTTGGGTATAGGTGGTATTAAGTGCAAAACCATTTTTCATCGCTGTGTGATATAGGAACGAGGTGGTTGGTGTTTTTACATCGTAGTATTTCACCTTGTCAATATCAATTAAAAAATGATTTTTATTGGTGGGGACTAACTGAAAATGCTGTTGTTGTCTATCCATATGGAAAACTAAATCTTGAAATCCTGCACCGATATTATTAAATTGTATTTTCCCAAAATTATCTTGATTATTATACTGAGTATATACATACGAATGTCTCCCCGTGAAGGTGGTATCTATATTTTTGGGTGTAGTGTTTTCTGTTTTGAATTTATAATCATCAATCGTAGGTTTAAAGATTTTCACGGAGTCTTTATTACCATTATCAATGATTATTGCATTATTTTTCTCAGTAGGGGAAGATATTTGTGCATAGGTAGAAATGCACATTAGGGTAAAAAATAAGTATTTCATTTAGCAAAGATAGCAATTTTTGTCTTTTTAGTGGGACATTTTTAGGCTGATACATTGGTAGTTATGGAGGTGAGTTTGTATAAGTAGCATAAAGTTTGTATTTTTACCGATATTTAATATGTCGATAAGGAGAGATTTTCTTACTTTTTAATCTTTGAAAAATCTATGGAGTTATATTATTCATTTTCAATATTAATAGTTTTAGCTACAATTTTTGAGTTTATCAACCATCGGTTGCTGAGGCTTCCGAGTGCTATTGGAATAATGATAATAGCAGTGAGTATATCTCTTATATTGGCTATGTTTGGTGATGCCTTATTGCCAAAGACTACCGAGAGTTTGATATCGCTCATCACGAAGATAGATTTTACGGAGATATTGATGGGAGCGATGCTTAATTTTTTACTTTTTGCGGCTGCTATTCATATTAATATTAAGGATTTGCGGGAGAATCTCTTGCCTGTTGTGATGTTCTCTAGTGTGGGGATAGTTATTTCTACTTTCGTAGTGGGTATTGGAGCTTATTATATTTTGCCACTTGTTGGTGTGAAGATGCCGATATTATATTGTTTGGTTTTCGGAGCATTAATATCTCCTACTGACCCTGTGGCTGTGCTTAGTGTTTTGAAGAATGCAAAGGTCTCTAAGTCATTGGAAACTAAAGTAGCAGGAGAATCTTTATTTAATGATGGTACTGCAGTAGTTGTATTCACAGTAATACTTCAATTAGCTACGGGGAAAAATATAGATCTTACATTAGAGAATATTTTAATGTTATTGATTAGAGAGGCAGGAGGCGGACTTGTGTTGGGCTTTGTATTGGGCTTCGTAGCTCTGAGGGCGATGCAGAAAATTAATGAGTATATTTTTTCTGTTTTAGTTACACTTTCCGTGGTGATGGGGGGCTATCTCATAGCGCATTCGTTGCATATTTCTGGGCCTCTTACGATGGTTTCGGCAGGGTTATTGATTGGCAACCATATTATGGGGCATATGGATGAGAAATCTTTTGAGGTAAAGTCTGAGACACGAGATTATCTTTTGAAGTTTTGGGAATTGATAGATGAGATTCTTAACGCTGTGTTGTTTTTGTTTATAGGTTTGGTGTTATTGATGATGAAAGAAATGAATAAATATATTCTTTCAGGGGTAATATGTATTGCTATTGTACTGATAGCTCGTTGGGTATCTATTCTCCTTTCTGCCATTTTTATGGCTTCAAAGAATCGTTTTTCACCTCAGACTATCAAGGTTTTGGTTTGGGGAGCGATACGCGGAGGAGTTTCTATCGCTTTGGCAATTTCTATTCCTAAAGGAACTTATTCTAATGTCATTATTAGTCTTACCTATTGTGTTGTGGTGTTTTCCATCATCGTTCAGGGGCTTACTATAGGTAAAATGGTCAATCCAAATAAACTCGCTGAGGATGATAATATTTTTAATAGATTTATTCAAAGAATGGACCAACGCCGAAGAAATAAATAAAATTTAAATAAGGAATAAAAAAAGGGGGGATAAGATACTATTCTCCCCCTTTTCTTTCTAAAAACTAATCTTTATCTTTTTTCTTTTCCTTTATTTTGTGTTTTATCATTCCTTCAATTTGGAAAAGTTTTAAAACTTGTTGCGGACTAAGGATTTTTAGGAAAATTTCGGTGTATTTATTCCTATTCTGCATAAGTTTCTCTCCTACGATGAAACTTTGGTGTATCTTTTCCAAGGCTTCCTTATCAGAAAGTGTATCAGCCTCAAAATATGGATTAAATAGTTTTTTTATTTTCTTGTGCTCCTGTTGATACTCATGAAAAACTTTACTAAAAGATTTCCTTTGTTCATCTTTGATGCCTAATTCCGCTACTAATAATTGTTCTTTTTTAGAAAACTCCTCCTTGTGGGGTATCTCACAAGTGTTATCTTTACTCTTATCGTGCTGAGCATAGATGGATGTTGTTCCTAAAATCATTAATAAATAGAATAATTTTCTCATAATTTTAAAAATAAATATCTAAGTAAGTATCGTTTTCTGTATCGTTGGCGAGGGTATTAATTTCCTTATCAGAATAAGAAGCCAAGAAGGTGTCTATATCCTCATTTATGTTATTTGTTTTCTGTTCAGCTTTTTTCACTAATGTTTTTTTCTTTATCGGGGGGGTATTCACAATTTTCTCTCTTTCCAAAGGTACCTCGTTATCTATTATGATATTATTTTGTGGATGTTGAGAGGTGTTCGTAGAGGTAGTGTTGCTATTTGTTGTTTTTGTGTTTTTTGCTAATATGATTTCCATTTTATGTTTTTTAGGAGGTAGGAAGATACCCAAACTGATTAATAAAACTACAGAAGCTACCATTGTATACCATTTTTTCGGAATGGAATAGGGTATGTGATGGATTTTTTGTTGTTCTAATTCTGTTGTTTTTTGCATTATTTTACCCTCAAAATCTTCAAAGAAATTTTTAGGCGTAGCGTATATATTATCTCGTTTTAGGTTGTCAATATCTATTTTTTTCATAATTAAAAATGGTTTTGTAGGAAATCTTCAATTTTTTGTTTGGCATAGTGGTAGTTCGTTTTCAGGGTGCCTACGGACATATCCAATATTTTACTCATTTCGTCGTAGGGTATTTCGTCATAATACCTCATAGAGAATACCAATTTTTGTTTTTCGGGCAGACTTTGTATGGCTTTTTGTAGTCCGATTTGTATTTCATCAGCATTTGGCAAGGCACTATCATCAATCTTGTTATGCATAAAATCCGTAATATTATCGTCCGTTTTATGCATTTTTTTTATTTTCTCTAGTTGTTGGAGTGCCTCATTCGTAGCTATTCTGTATAACCAAGTATATAGTTTGCTTTTCTTTTTAAACTGATTAAAATTTTGATACACTTTGATGAAGGTCTCTTGTAGGGTGTCTTCTGTGGCCTCGTGTATTACCAAAAAACGCCGTATATGCCAATATAATTTACTCTGATAGGCCCTAACCAGCATATGGAAGCCTTGCTCCTTTTCTTTGGGGCTTTGCATCAGCGAAATGATATTTTCATCGGTGGGAGTCATCGTTTTTTTAGATTTTAATTAATACGAAAAGTTAAAACTAAGGTAGTTAATTTTATTTATTTTTGCAAAAATAATTTTTAAATGGAAAATGATTTTTCAGTGAGGGATATTCGTAGGATTGTAATTATTGGTTCGGGGAATGTTGCCTATCACCTTTCTAAGGCGTTTGTGTCGGTAGGTTTGCCTTTGGTGCAACTTTTTGGGCGAAATAGAGATATGCTCCACCGTCTGTCTGATGAGGTCGCAGTACCGTACTCTACTGATAAATTGGCAAGTGCAGATTTGTATATTTTGTGTGTTTCGGATAGCTCTATTTCAGCGGTGTCGGCGCTTATTAAGGATAAAAATGCTATTGTGGCACATACCTCAGGCTCTACGGCTATGGAGATTTTGTGTAGGGAAGGGCGCCGAGCAGTGCTATATCCATTGCAAACATTTTCCAAGATGAGGCATCTAGATTATTCCAAAATACCTTTTTTCTTTGAGGCAGAAGACAAAGCCGATGAGGTACTTCTTGAAAATCTTTTGAGAAAAATATCCCAAAATGTGATGGCTTGCGATTCCGAAAGGCGAAAATATATTCATCTTACGGCTGTTTTTTCGTGTAATTTTGTCAATCACCTTTTTGCTCGTGCCAAGGAGATTGCCGACGAGCATCATCTGCCGTTTGAGTTTTTTTTACCTCTTATTGACGAGACAATTGCCAAAATCCATTC
>CAKAOY010000001.1 GCA_916710115.1 uncultured Bergeyella sp. | reverse complement strand
AATTTACCAAAAATCACTAAATATCTGATACACAATAAGAAAAATTTTTAAACAATTATCCATTATCAAACACCAAATAACGAAATTTAATAATCGTATTCTATATATGATAAAAACAATCTAAAAATTATATTGATGATTTATCTATCAACTCTAAAGGTATACTTTTAGTAGATTTCACCCCCATATCCTTAAATTTTTCTATTTTTTTAATAACATTCCCTTTTCCATCGCATAATTTGTTCATTGCATCATCATAAGATCTTTTTGCTGTATCCATATTTTTACCCAATTTTATTAAATCTTCGGTAAATCCTACAAACTTACTATATAAATCTGCAGCTTGTTTAGCTATTTTGTCGGCATTTTCATTTTGATAGGTTCTATCCCATATTTCGGAAATCAATTTTAGATAAGCAATAAGGTTTGTTGGGCTCAAAATTATCACTTGTTTATTATAAGCGTAGTTCCATAGGTTTGCATCATTTTGCATAGCAACCAAGAAAGCAGACTCTATTGGAACAAACATAATTGTAAAATCCAATGAACCATCTAACTTATGATATTGTTTTTTAGCCAAAGTATCTATATGAGCTTTCATCGCCAGAATATGAGAATCTAAGAAATGTTTTTGTTCCTCTGATGTTTCCGACGAAGTCATTTTTTCATAGGAGTTAAGAGATACCTTTGAGTCTATAACTACTTTTTGATTTTTTGGAAGCTGTAATACTATATCTGGGCGTTGGTTTTCTCCTTCTTCATTCTTGAAATTCATTTGGGTATAATACTCTCTACCCTCGGTAAGTCCAGAATTCTCTAATATTCGTTCTAAAATCATCTCTCCCCAATCTCCTTGTACTTTGGTACTTCCTTTTAAGGCTGTTGCAAGGTTATTAGCTTCTTGGCTGATTTTATTAGATTGTTCCATCATCATTTTAATAGTAGTATTAAGAGATGTTCTCTCTCGAGCTTCATTTTCATAGACTTTTTCCACTTGTTCTTTGAAAGAATTTATGTTTTCTCCAAGAGGTTTCAGAATAGAATCTAAGGTTTCACGATTGGTTTGAGTAAATTTTTCTGTTTTTTGTTCTAAGATTTTATTAGCGATATTCTCAAACTGCAATTTTGAGGTCTCTTGAAGTTTCTCCACAGCCTCTTTTTGAATTTTTATAGATGATGCCAAACTTTCATTTTCAGCTCTCATTTTTGCTAATTCCTTTATATAATTGCTATTTTCTTGATTCACTTTGTCCAATTTTATTTGAAGTGACTTATTTTCGGCTTCATACTCAATTATATTCTGTTTCTGAAAACCTATTTCCTTTGTTTTTTCGGCAATTTCTTCTCTCTGCCTACTGGTTGTTTCCTGGAAACTATCATTTTTAGCCTCCACTTCTTTCAATTTACTCTGTAAATCTGTGATTTTATCGAATGTTGTAGAATTTTCAACTTCTTTTCTGAGTAATTCTTGTTGAATCTGATCAAAATTAGTACGAGAAATCCACGAAGACTTCATATAGAGATAAACCGCTACACCTCCCAAAACAATACCAAATGTCATAGCAAATAATAAATCCATAATTAAATTTTTTTACCCTTCAAAAATAGAAAAATTAAATGATTCCAACAATTATGTAATAAATTAGCTTTGTTATACATCACAATATTCTATTTATTTGATATAAAAATGGTATTTTTGCCAACATACACATATTATTTATATATAATGGCAGGTATTTTATATTTTGTTCCGACACCTATTGGAAATTTAGAGGATATGACTTTCAGAGCACTCAAAGTCTTGAAAGAGGTTGATTATATCCTATGCGAAGATACAAGAACTTCTGGGATTCTATTGAAACATTTTGAAATATCTAAACCTCTGAAATCCTATCACTTACATAATGAACATCACACTACACAAAGGGTAATTGATGACTTAAAAAATGGGCAAAACATTGCTATTATCACCGATGCTGGTACCCCTGGAATATCTGACCCTGGTTATTTACTCGCAAAAATAGGTACTGAAAATGATATTGAGATGATTTGCCTACCTGGTGCTACGGCATTTGTGCCAGCATTGGTTGTTTCCGGCCTTCCTAATCACGATTTTTATTTTGCTGGATTTCTTCCTCAAAAAAAAGGAAGACAAACGAAACTAAAACAACTTGCAGAAGAGAAAAAAACAATTGTCCTCTACGAAAGTCCCCATAAAATCAATACAACATTAGAACAGATTAAGGAATTTTTTGGAGAAAATACCAAGATAAGTCTCAGTAGAGAAATTTCTAAAAAATTTGAAGAAACTAAGCGTGGTACTATTGATGAATTAATTGCATTTTCAAAATCTAAAACATTAAAAGGCGAAATTGTATTAATTATTAATAATTGTTTGTAATTTTTAATATAATTTTCTTATTTTCGCAATTTTAAAATAGATAATGTAAATTTATGAATTCATTTTGGAGAATTTCTCATCTTCTTTTAGCGATTACTATATCATTATTTTTAATTGTTATATCCATTACAGGAACTATTCTTTCTGGAAATATCATCATTAACAAACTGAAATATCCATACAGAGTTGATAATTTTGAGCAGTTAAATGTCGCACAAAGTATCTCTGCCCTAAAAAAGCAATACCCTGAAATTACAGAAATTAGTATCAACCATAATGATTTTGTAAAAATCCTCGCCTATGATGCTGATGGCAACGAGGTGAAGGCTATTGTTAATCCAAATAATGGTAAAATTTTAGGAAAACCTATAAAAAAATCAGAATTTATTAACGATACAAAAGCCCTACATCGCTCCTTATTATTACACGAAAAGGGGCGCTTCGCAGTAGGTATTGTTTCATTTTTTCTATTTTTAATATCTATTACAGGGGTTATTCTTATCATCAAAAGACAAAATGGATTTACTAATTTTTTTACCAAAATACATGATGATTATTTTCCGCAGTGGTTTCATATCGTAGCAGGCCGATGGCTCCTTATTCCAATAATGATACTTTCTTTTACTGGTAGTTATCTATTTATTTATCGATTTGAGCTACTTCCAAAAACAAAACCTACCATCATTAAAACTCCAAATAAAAATATAGAAAAACAAGTAAATTTAGAGGATTTTCCTATCTTCAAAAAAACTTCTTTATCGGAAGTTAAACAAATAGAATTTCCATTTTCAGAAGGCGACCCTGAAGAAAATTTTGTATTAAAACTGAAAGATAGAGAATTGGAAATCAATGCATTTTCAGGAGAAGTAACAAAAGAAACAAAACTGCCAACCTACGAAATTTTGCGAAATCTCAGCTTAAACCTACATACAGGAAAAACAAATATCGTTTGGGCTGGTATTTTAGGTATCGCTTCATTGGGGATTTTGGGATTCATTTACACTGGTTTCGCCATCACGATAAGACGAACTAAAACAAAAATTAAAAACAAATTTCACCCAAATGATGCTGAATTTATAATTTTGGTAGGGTCTGAAAATGGTACTACATTAGAATTTGCAAACAAAATCCAAGAACAATTGTTAAATTTAGGCGAAAAAGTTTTCATAAATTATCTTAATGATTATAAAACATTTAATAACGCAAAAAAAATCATCATATTTACATCTACCTATGGTGAGGGAGCTCCGCCCTGCAATGCTGATAAATTTGAAAATTTATTACTAAAATACTCTCAAAACAACAAAATCGAATTTTCTGTAATTGGTTTTGGCTCAAAAAGTTATCAATTTTTCTGTGGTTTTGCAAAAAGAGTTAATTCTCTTTTAAAAAATCAGCCTTGGGCAAAAGAATTAATCTCTTTGCATACAATCAACGACCGCTCTCCAAGTGATTTTACAGCGTGGGTACAAGATTTTTCTCAAAAATCAGGTATAAAACTTAATACTAATATCTGTGATTATGAACAAAAAAATGAAAATTTATCACTTTTCAAAGTAATTGCTAAAACTCCATTAGATACAGAAAACAAAACTTTTAGCATTATCCTAAAGCCTGAAAAAGTAGATTTCCAATCCGGGGATATTTTGACCATTTATCCAGCTAATGACCATCGAGAGAGACAATATTCTATTGGTAAAATGGGAGAAAATATTCGGCTTTTCGTGAAGTTACACAAAGATGGGTTAGGGTCTCAATTTCTATATAATCTAGGATTAGGAACAAATATTCAAGCAAGAATATTAGAAAATAGACATTTCCATTTCCCTCAAAAAATTCAAAAAGTAGCAATGATAGCCAATGGAACAGGTATTGCACCATTTTTGGGAATGTTGGACTTTAAAGATACTGAAAAATATTTATATTGTGGATTCTGCCATCAGACAGAAGCTACAAATAACTTTACAAATATTGCTCGTAACCAGATTAATACATCTTTAAAAATAGGTTATTCGCGTTCGGAAATGCCAAAATATGTGATGGATTTAGTAAATGAAGACGAACTAATTTTTGTGGATATTTTACAAAATAATGGAGTAATAATGATTTGTGGTTCTCTAAGAATGCAAAAAGATATTGAAACCACACTATCTAAAATCTGCGAAAAGAATAAACTTAATTCAATAGATTTTTATAAAAAAGAAGGCAAAATCCTTACTGATTGCTATTAAGAAGTGTATTTTCAATCATCTCAAAGGCCTTATTTTTATTGATAGAACTTTGGGATGGTTCAAGGATACTATTAAGATAAACCTTCACTCTACCAGGTCTTCCCTTAGAATTATCATAAGGGAAGATTTTTTTTAATCCCGAAAAAGTAAAAACCACTATTGGAAGACAATGCTCTTCTGATATTTTGAATGCTCCATCTTTAAATTTATCTAATACAACATTCGTATCATCAGGTATCCCCCCCTCGGGGAAAATCACAATACTATTTTTTTGGGATATTCTTTCAGCACATTTTTCATATACTTTGGCTCTACTTTGGGAAGAATTCCTATCAACCATTACACATATTCTCTTGTAAATCAAGCCAAAAATGGGAATTTTTTCTAATTCTTGTTTTCCAACAAAACAAATCGGATGATACGGAAACAATACACACATTAGCATTATATCCATCATCGAAGTATGATTAGAAATAATGATATACTGATTTTTTCTATCAATTTTCTGCCCAGAATTATTTATTAAATCATACCTTAATCCCATCCCATAAAAAAGAAAAATACTCCATATCCTGATAAAAAAGTAGGCATATCGGTAATGTTTTTTGTTAAACGACAAAACAAAAACAGGTAAAAATGCTACCACCGTAAGACTAAAAGCTAATACAACAAACCATATACGCCATAAATAACTACCATAAGTACCTATTTTATCGTTTAATGCCATCATTTCTATCCGTTGAAAATTAATCTTTTTTTAATAACATATGTCAATAAAGAAACTACTAAAATTGCCGAAATTTTACTGACTATCTTAGGACTAAATGTATAAATAACAATATTTATATTATTGATAAACACCCAATTAAAGAAAATTTGAAAAATCATCAAACTCAACAAATTAGATAATATTGATATTCCTGTAAAATATAAAAATTCCTTACGCTTAGAGTATTTCCCTTGCTTAAACACAAACCAAATACTAAAAAAATAATTACTAAAAACTCCCAATAACGATGAAAATATATTACTAAACATATATTTTATCCCATAGAAATTATTCTCTATGTCTAAAATACGCGGAATTATCGTACTAAAAATTTTAAAACTTCCTACCTCCACCATTGCACTCAACCCGCCTGCTATTACGAATAATATTATTTGTTGTTTAAATAATAGATTTTTCATTTTTTTAATAAAATACAAATTTAATCATTTTACACTAAATTTCGTATATTTGCTCAGACTAAACCTAATTTTTAGAAAAATGCAAATTATCTTCAATATTCTTATGATGTTCATATTTATTAATATGCTCATCAAACTAAGTTTTTGGAAACTATGGCATACCATCTGTTTTATGGTCATCCTAATTGCCTATATTTGGGCTATATATCCTTTAGCGACCGAACAATCACAAGTTACGATACAACAAGCTATAGAATCTCCCGAAATACTCAGTAATATTACAGTGTTGGTAACTATAGAATCTGCTATATGCCTGATTTTTAGCATAACATACCTTAAAAATATATTCAATAAAAAACATAAATTTTGGGATAAAGTACTTCATTTCTTTCCAAGTTTATTGGTATTTCCCGTTATTTTTTATTTACTCACTCAAACTATTTTTTATTTTTCAGGAGTAGATTTTTCGATTATTACAATATTTTTCTCCATATTATCAGCAATAACAATAGTGGTATTTCCTACCTTACTTCAATCTTTATTACCAGAGAAAGATTTACGTTTGGAGATACATCTTATCAGTAGTCTTCTTATTACAATATTAGGATTAATCAGCACCAACAATGGAAAATTAATATATGTTCCTAAGACAGAGAATATTAATTTTGTGGCATTAAGCTCTACTTTCTTATTGTTTTTTGTTTTCTTTATCGTTGGTTTTATCGTGAATAAAATTTGGTGGAATATTAAAAAAAATAATTAATGAAAAAAATACAAATTAAAACAAAAGATTTTTTTGAACTATTAAAAATCAAGGAAACTTCTATGTGGGATATTTTCACTCAAATGATTGACAATGAGGAAAAAGAAATTATATTTTTAGATAATGATAATAATATTTTATTTAATTATATTCTCCCAAATAATATAGAAAAACTACAATCAGATAAGAAAATTTTTATTGAAAATTTCTCACTAAAAATCAAAGAAAGCCTCAATTAATACAATACGCTATTTATACTCATTCTGAATTATTTCTTTTATGGGTAAAATTCTTTGATGGAATAAAAAAAACAATTATTTTTGCACAAAATTATAATGATTATGGTACTATCAGCATTTTGGCCATTCTATCAATATCTTTGGACTATTTATTTCTTTGCAATGTTCATTGCAGGATTTTGGTGTATTTTTATGTTTGCCTCTGTTGTTGTTCCATTTTGGCTTACAGCAGGTTTGAAGGAATATTTTGGCAAAGTAAAACCTTTCAATCCGGAAGATATTAAAAGAAAAAAAATACACGAGACTGATGGAGTAGAACTTATTTACTCTAATCCTAAAGGTAAAGGACCATTCGTTCACACAGCTCATCATCATTAAAATTAAAATTATTCATAATAGTATTATTTAAGGTTTTATATCAGTTCTTTATTTTTAGAGAACTGTTTTTTTATATTTGCGTAAAATTAAAATAATATGATTTCCAATGCAGAATTTCTTTTCAAAGAATTTACTCATAATCATATAGACTCTTTTTTTCTACTACCTCAAAGTGGTTCGGACAGAAAGAACTATATTGGTATTACTAATAACAAAAAATATATCATAACGGAAAACAACAATATTGAAGAAAATAAGTCTTTTTTTTACTTTTCCGATGTATTTCAAAAATTAAAATTGAACACCCCTAAAATCTTAAAAATATCAGAAAACCAGATCACTTACATTCAAGAATTTTTAGGTGATAAAACACTTTTTGAAATAATAAAAACCGAAGGTGAATCCCAACGAGTAAAAAATTTAGTACAACTTTCTCTAAAAAAACTCTTTGATTTACAAACAAAAACAAAAGGAAAGATAGATTTTTCTAATACTTTTGAATATGAAGCCTATGACGAAATACCTATAATGCACGACTTATTTTACTTTAAATTTATGTTTGTAGATATACTTGATATTCATTATCATAAATCTAAATTAATTAAAGAATTCTATACATTATCCGATTTTATTAAAAATATTTCACCAAAAGGAATAATGATTCGGGATTTCCAATCACGAAATATATTAGTAAATAACAATGATATATATTTTATTGATTATCAATCTGCTATGAATGGAGTTTTACTCTATGATGTAATATCTTTTTTATACCAAAATAGTATTAATTTTTCGGACTCTTTCAAAGAGGAAATGTTGGATTTTTACTATAATTTATGGAGTGACAATAATATTAGGCAACAACTCAAAAATTATCTAAAACCTATTCTACTTATTCGGTCTCTACAAGTTTTAGGAGCGTACGGTTTCCGGGGATTAATTCAAAAAAAAGAATATTTTATTAATAATATTCATAAAGGAATTGAAAATTTATATAAAATTTCTAGTAATTGGGAGCAAATGGATAATTTCCCAGAACTACAATCTATTGTAAAAAAATTAATAGCATACAATAAAAATCTAATCTATTCGTTTGACAAGTAGATATTTTAATTATTTCGCCTATGAAGAATCTCAACATTTTTTATAAAAAAAAATTAGAACCAAAACAAACAACTATTGATTTTTTAACCAATTATTCAAAAGCAATCTCAGTAATCATTCGTGGAAAAAAGAAATTTATTGTCTGCAAAAATTAATAATCTAAAAAAAGCTAATTCAGTAGAAGTAGTTTTTTTTCTATGAAAAATGTATATTTGCATATACAAAATGAATATTATTATGCAAAAAACAAATAGTGTAGGCTTTAATATTAGAAAAGTGAGAGAATTGAAAGGATTTTCACAAGATTACATGGCCGAAAAACTAAAAATAAGCCAAGCCTCCTATGCAAGAATAGAAAACGAACACACCCAAATAACTGTAAACAGACTCTTTGAATTAGCAGAAATATTGAATACTGATATTTTGGATTTTTTTGATGTAAATAGATTTTGTATCCAAACTCAAAACAATCATAACGGCTCTTATGGAAATGGATATATCCAAAATTTGGTTGTGGAAAATAAAGAAATCATAGAAAAACTCATCAACTCCTACGAAGAGCGACTCAAAGAAAAAGATGAACAAATATCCTTATTAAAAAGTCTTATAAAGTAAAAAAAACCTTTCATAAAGAAAGGTTTTTTTTATTTAAAAAGGTAAATCATCATCTTCCGTAAAAACATCATCTTCGTTAGGTTGGTTAGTAGATGCTCCTTTTGGCATTATTGGCTGAGTAGGTTCTGCTTGTGCTACATTACCTTTCTCTACCCTCCATCCTGTGATACTATTGAAATACACTACTTCACCTTGTGGATTCGTCCACTCTCTACCACGAATATTAATACTCACCTTCACTACTTCACCTTCTACGATATTATCCAAAAGGCTTATATTATCCGATAGAAATTCTATCTTTACTGGTTGTGGATATTGCTCTTGTGTTAGCAAAACCATTTCTCTCTTCTGAAATCCAGATGGAAAAGTTTGGATTTCAAAAAGTTTTTTTACCGTACCTTGTAACTCCATTTAATTTTTTTGTAAAGATATAAAAAATTTGATTTAGTAACAAACTAAAAAAATAATTTTTGTTTTTTTTATAAAAAAA
Source organism: uncultured Bergeyella sp. (assembly GCA_916710115.1). Lineage (GTDB taxonomy): Bacteria > Bacteroidota > Bacteroidia > Flavobacteriales > Weeksellaceae > Bergeyella_A. Next base: position 39,972 of record CAKAOY010000001.1, on the reverse strand, counting down.
TTTGGTGGTTAAAAAAAAAGATGTATCTTTGCAACCACAAAACAGATACACAGATTAAAGTTCTTTTAATAAATATTATTGCGGATGTGGTGTAATTGGTAGCCACGCCAGACTTAGGATCTGGTGCCGTGAGGCGTGGGGGTTCGAGTCCCTTCATCCGCACTATTTGCGAAAATAGCTCAGTTGGTAGAGCACGACCTTGCCAAGGTCGGGGTCGCGGGTTCGAGCCCCGTTTTTCGCTCAAAAAAACATTAGAAATAACTTCTATTATTTTTTTGATGCCCTGGTGGTGGAATTGGTAGACACGCAGGACTTAAAATCCTGTGCCTCTTTTGGCGTACGGGTTCAAGTCCCGTCTGGGGTACTAAAAAACCTTGATAAGAACCTTATCAAGGTTTTTTTTATTTTACCATTAAAAAAATATTAATATAATTTATATGTATAAAAATATTGTATTACTAGCACTATTATGTCTACTCTCTATTGATTGTAACAATAGAGAAGAACAAATTTTTACTAATACCAATAAAAATAATACAATAGAGCCATCTACGCCGATAAACAATAAACCAAGTGATAATCAATTAGGTACAAGGGGATACGCACAAGAATGGAAGGTAGATAAAAAAATCTATTTAAATGCTTTAGATGTATCAGATTTATATAACAATCCTCTCAATACTGTAGAACAACTAAAAAAGTTAGTAACTTTCGCAGTGACACCAAATGAAGGTGGATATTATGTTCTAAAAAATGATGAATTAAAGTATTTAAGTATCGAAAATATACATTATAATGGACGACACATAACTTTTTATACTAAATATAAAAATATTAAAAGTCATATAAAAAGTACATTAAATTTTGATGCAACAGATTTTTATAATGAAAAAATTATTATCAATAACGATTATATATCTACTCATTATATGAGAGGAATTTATGAATCTCTCCCCGTAGGGATGGGAAATTTACTAACCTATGATGAGCAAAGATATATTATAGACTATGTAGATGGTAGCCGATACAAAGATGATTACAATAATACTTTAAGATTAGGAATAAATATCACTGATAAAAAGATATCCAATAAAAATAATAATAACGCTAATATTTCAAAAGAAATTAAAGGCTTCAAAACATTGAAAACCCTTGCTAAAGAATTATCTATCAGTTATAACTATACTTTTGTAGAATACATAAAAAATAAAATAAAGAAAAACCCGAATACTACAGACTTTACTCAAAGTTTAAAAGGTATTTTTACTAATAAATGGACAGAGTTTATTACAATATATCTGAAATCAGATCCTAATTATGGTTCTCTATCTCTAATAGATAAATACGGAACATTATCAGGTAAAGATTTGGGGCGTTTGGATATTCTGCTATATCAACCAAGATTTATTCTCAATTCTGCTATTTTAGAAGGAAACAATCTCCATATTATAATACAATTTCAGCTCGCGAACGATATTGTAATAGATAAAAATTTCGACCTTTTTATTCGTAACATAAAATAATTTTATAACTCAAAACAATTTCATCAAATAAAAAATATTAAAATTATCAAAAAAATATTAATTTTAATATAAAAAATAGGAAATGAATGTTTCCTATTTGGTTTATATATATTTAATATATTACTTTTATCAAATAAAATATATTATCAATTAAAAATATGAGTAAAAGGTTTATACCGATTATATCATTTCTAATGTCGGTATCGCTTATTATTTTCGTTACCCTGCAAATAAAATGGCTTAAAGAATATTACGGAGCTCTTGACCAAGATTTCAGTGGTCGGGTTGGTATTGCTTTGGAAAATACTGTAAAAAAAATTGAAGAAGCAGAAATACAAAAATACCTCAACGAGGACTACAAAAATTTTAAAAATACTGTAATTGCTAATAGTAAAAAACCAACCCAAACAACCATTCAACAGACTGAAAATACGAAGAATAAAAAAATTATAACCTACTCCAAAAGTATACTCCAAACCGATGATATACCTATATCTAATAATGGTGATAGCCTTATGAGGACTAAAATATTCACAGATGAGGGTATTGTAAGGATAAAAACAGATAAATTCACCCCAGAAATACTAACTTCGGAACTGCTAACATCCATTAATTCAGGAGAATATGCAATGAAAGAATTTGTTAGGTTGAATGCCTCTAATCTACCGATTGAGAAAAGGGTGGATATTGCTACAATAGAAAAAATATTAAGTACCGAACTTAAAAATCACCATATAGACACAAAATTTGGATTTAGTATTTTTGATAAAAATCATAGGATAACTAAAATAGTAACAGATACTTACAAAGAACACTCTGAGAATACCAATTACAATCAGACGCTGTTCAAAGATAATAACAACAAATCCATATATCAACTATCGGTAGTCTTTCCAAGGAAAAATTTTTCCTTATTTCAGAACAATCTACCTATGTTATTAGGAACTTTCTTATCACTACTCACTATTCTAGGAATTTACATCATTTCTATCAATTATATGATGAAACAGAAAAAAATAGCTGATATTAAGACTGATTTTATCAATAATATGTCTCACGAGTTTAAAACTCCTTTGGCTACCATCTCTGTGGCAACAGACTCCTTGATGAATGATAAGATATCCCATAATCCCGAAAAAATAAAATATTATGCTCAACTCATAAAACAAGAAAATTTGAGAATGAAAAAACAAGTTGAGAATGTACTGAATATGTCTAAATTAGAGAGAAACGAAGTACAACTGTTCTTGAAGGAAACAAATGTACGGCAATTAATTTTAAAAATTGCAGAGTCTTTCCGACTTATTGTTAATCAACGGAATGGCAAACTTATAGAGGATTTTAACACCACGAAATATATTTTTAAAGTAGATGAATTTCATATCTCAAATTGTCTCGTAAATCTATTAGATAATGCCAATAAATACTCTACAAACACTCCTGAGATAAAAATATCTACCCGCAACGAAGAGGATTGGTATATAATACAAATATCCGATAAAGGTATAGGGATGCAGACAGAAAACAAATCCAAGATTTTTGAAAAATTCTTCCGTGAAGAGACAGGAAATATCCACAATGTGAAAGGACAAGGATTAGGGCTTTCCTATGTAAAAAAAATTGTAGAACTACACAAGGGACAGATTTATGTAGATTCTAAAAAAGGGGAGGGAAGTACCTTTACGGTAAAACTTCCAATGAATTTAGAATAATCATCATTTTTTAACAATATAATTTTAGAAAAATCGTTAAAATAGGAGAAACATTTAACTTTAATAAAAATTAAAAGCAATGAATAACAAAATATTATTAGTCGAAGACGACCAAAGTTTTGGAGCAGTATTGAAAGATTACTTGAGTATCAATAACTTTGATGTGACCCTCGCTACCGATGGCGAAATGGGACTAAAAGAATTCACGGAAAAAGAATTTGATTTGTGTCTATTTGATGTAATGATGCCAAAGAAAGATGGTTTTACTCTTGCAGAAGATGTTAGAAAACTTAATAAAACAACACCTATCATCTTCCTCACAGCAAAAAATCTTCGGGAAGATATACTCAAAGGTTACCAACTTGGGGCGGATGACTACATAACAAAACCTTTTGATCCTGAGCTACTTTTATACAAAATAAAAGCAATATTACAACGCTTTACAGTAGTAGAGGAAGAGGAACAGGATATATTTGAGTTCAGTAGTTTATATTTTGATTCTATTCTTCGTAAATTAATAATCAAAGATACGGAGCACAAACTATCTCCAAAGGAAAATGACCTACTAAAAATGCTTTGTATCCACAGAAATGGCTTCATGAATAGAGATTTAGCACTAAGAAAAATATGGAAAAAGGCAAATTACTTCACTGCGAGAAGTATGGATGTATATATAGCTAAACTCCGAAAAATGCTAAAAGATGATGAAAATTTGGAAATTATCAATGTTCATGGGGAAGGATTTAGATTATTAGTTAAAAGTTAATCAAAATAAATAGAGGTTTTAACAACCTCTATTTATTTTTTATTCTGAGGATTCTTTTGTATTTATTACTTTACCTCTTTTCCTCTCCATATCTATTTCCCATTGTCGTTTATATTCGTCCATAAAAGAGGTATTTATTAGTTTATTGTATAGATATGTTCGCTTTATGTCTCCTGTAATGTATTTTTCAGCAATGAGAGTACAGGCTGGTCCTGCCCAAGTTGCTCCGAAACCTGCATGTTCCATCACTGCTGCTACTACTATTTTGGGTTTATCTGCAGGTGCTATTAATACGAATATAGAATTATCTTTTCCTTGTGGCACTTGGGCAGTTCCCGTTTTCGCAAGTTGAGAAAAATCTTTAGTTTTCAGTCCGCTGGCGGTACCATTATCTACCACAGCAGCCATTCCGCGTAGGATTGGCTCAAAATATTTAGGATTTACCTTGCTATGGTGTTTAACCTTAAATCTTGGGTCATTATTGGGTTTTCCATCTATTTCTTTTACAATATGTGGAGTATAATACCAACCTTTATTAGCAATAACAGCTACCATATTTGCCATTTGGATAGGTGTTAGCAAAACATCTCCTTGCCCCATTCCATTGAATACAGCTCCGTTTATAGTATAATCTGCCGACCAATCTTTTTTCTTACTTCTTTTTTCATAAAATTCTCCACTTGGGATTTTTCCCTTTGAACCGACAGCCAAATCATTATTAAGAAACACCCCTAATCCGAAACTATTCATTATATCTTTCCATTCATCTACGCCTTTAGAGGGATTTCCTTTGTATTTATTCATTATTGAAATATATGCGTATGAGAAATAACAATTAGATGAGACTTCCAAAGAAGGTATCAGTGGGTCTGCTCCACCGTGTCCTTTGATTCTCATCCCTCGATAGTAGAATCCGCCGCCACAAGGGAAAATAGTTTTTTCTGTCATCACTCCCATTTGCATTCCTGCCAGAGCGGTAGTCATTTTAAATGTAGAGCCTGGGGGATATGCCGCTTGTATAGACCTATCAAAAGTTGGACGATTATTATATATAGTATCCATCTGCAAGCGGTATAGGTTTTTAGATTTATTACTTCCTGTGAATAAGTTTGGGTTAATATCTGGCCCTGTCGCCATAGTAAGTATTTCTCCATTATTAGGGTCAAGGGCAACGATTGCTCCATGCTTATTCACGAGCATTTCTTCTGCAAGCTGCTGCAAATCATAATCAATCGTAAGATTAATATCCTTTCCAGAAACCATCTGCTTATCTAATATTCCATTTTTGTATGGACCTATATCTCTAAGTTTTATATCTTTTTGGATATATTTTACTCCTTTCTCTCCTCGCAGAACTTTTTCGTATGCTTTTTCCACACCAGATTTACCTATGATATCCCCAGGTAGGTAATATAGAGAATCCTTTTTGATATCACGTTCATTAACTTCATTTGTATATCCCAAGAGGTTTCCTGAGGTATTCACTTCATATTTTCTTTGGGGACGAGATATTATATTAAACGCGGGGTATCTAAATAGTACTTCTTGTATTCTCACTACATCTTCTATACTGATATTTTTCATAAAGGTGATGGGAGTAATTTTCATATACTTACCCTTGAAGTTTTTTTTACCAGTCTCGATATTCCGTATAAAATCATCCTTAGTGATATTCATCAACTTGCAAAACGATAAGGTATCAAACTTTTTAGGCATTAATTTCTCAATATAGGACATCTCATACGATGGCTGATTTCCTACCAATATTTTGTTGTTTCTATCAAATATAATACCTCTCTGCGGGATTGTGTATTCTATTTTTATAGAGGTGTTCATTGCATTTATTTCGTATCTATCGGTGATGAGTTGCAGATAGGCCAATCTTGCAATAATGATAAGGACGAGAATAGATAGAGCAATGATAATTTTTATAAATTGTTGTTTCATTTCTGACTTGGATAATGATTTTTCATACGATTTGCAAATTTATAAAATATCATCAAAAATAAGTCCGAGTATTTCGGACTTATTTTAGTTTTAATGTTATTTAGCACCCTTTACAGAAAAATTATCCAATTCCCAACGGGTAGATGCCCCGAGCGAAGAGGTATATTTAAAGGCTATTCGTATCTTCTTACCTAAGTAATTATTGAGATTTAATTTTCCTGAGCTTACAAATCCTGAAAATTGTGCCATATCGGTATCAAAAATTGCGGAATCCACCTTTTCCCAATGGGTAGAATGTTCTTTGTAGTCGGTAGTGATATAAACTTCCAGCGGTTTTCCGTAATATCTACCATCTGTTTCAAATGAAAAAAATGCCTCTTTAAAATCTACTAAAGAAATTTCCTTGGATACCAACCAATCTTCATTCTCCTTACGATTTCCATCAAAATAGGCACTTGGTTTAGGATTTCCAAAATTCGTCGTTGTCCATACCTCTGTTCCTGATATATTGATAATTTCCCAATTTTTTAGGTTTGTAAAATCATCTGAGAAAATATTTATCATTGTTTTAGGAAGAGACCCATCACAACGAGAATTATTAAATACAATATCTCTTAGAGATAATATTTGTAGTTGATACTTTCCATTATATATACTCAATACACCTGTAATATTACCTCTACCTTTTTTCACTGGGGTGCTATTTGCAGGCAATGGAGTTGTTCTCATCCCAAAATCTGCTCTTCCGTTGGTAACAAGTAGTATTATATTACCGCTACAATCTTCAAGGGTTCGGATGGTATTATTTATACCATCAGCATAGTTTTTTTCAATATCAGCAGACGAAAACTGAACATTTTTAACAGTAATCAAACGCCCTAAATCATTTTTTGTGAGTTGTGTAATTTCTCTTTCAATCGGTATAATATTGATGATAGGCTTGCTACTCTGTACAAAATATTTGTGTAAGTCAGTTTCATTAATTTGCCCAATATTTCCGTTGTATAAAGCTCCTAACTGAGGTTCATCATTTTTCTTACCTATATAGAGGTCTTTTAGTTTTATCATAATCTCTCTACCTACTTGGAAACGATTATCAGTATAAAGATTAGTAGCATTGATATTTACCCTAAGTCCGCCTGTGGCATCTTCAATATAGATTGTTTTATAGAGGTTTTTCGTTTGGTCATTAGCTATTATTCTTGCTACAAGGTTTGCATCCTCATTGATTTTTGTAAGATTCCCATTTAATAATTGCTTCACTTCGGCAATGTTTTTTGTTGGGAGATTATTATCTACTTGGCAAGAAGGTTTGAGGCCATCTATTCTACTTCCTGTCATTGACAAATCTGCATCATCTACGATATAAAACTGTGTAGTATTACCATACCTCCCCAAGATACCGATAAAGTCTCCATTCCCCGAAGGAATTATTTTGTTGGCAAAATTAGCATAACTACTAGTTTTCGCCACAACCGATGATGTATTTAAGCTAGCATCTACCAATTGTTTTCCCTCAGTATTGGCATATTGAGAGCAAAGATATTTACCTGCAAATTCTGTTTTTTCTACCTTCACTAATATCCCTGCCAACGCATCAAGATTCTGGGTTGCTTCTTTTAGGGTGAGAGTTTTTGGGACGATTGTTGCTATCTCCGAACAAGAACGGAAAATTGTCGTACTAAGATTTTTTTCAGGGATTCGTGTTATTTCCGTTGCAGACGATTCTTTACCTGTTTTTATACCTAATTGAACTAATTTTCTATACTCACCGATGGATAACCCTGCCAATTTCACATATACCTTTGCTCCTTGCGGATAGTGGGTATAGATATTAGTAGCCTCCACGGAGATGGCCAATCCTTGTGTTGGGTTCTCTGGTTTGTCTTGTATAAATATAGTTTTGTAGATATTCCCTGACCTATCCGATGAAGACACATATCCTTCCATGTAGAGATTAGAATTCGCAGGAAATTCGTAAATTTTCTTTCCTAAGTATAATTTTTTCACCTCCTCGAGGGATATTAATTGTAAATTTCCATCTTGGGAAAGGTCTTTACATTGGTAATTTGTGGTATCTATATTGTGATATTTATCATCTTGAACACAGCCTACCACTGATATGATGACCCATACCATAATGATTCCCTTAAAAATATTTTTCATCGTTTTTTTCATTTTTAAAATCTAAAATATACATTCGTAAAAAATGTTGTTCCCCTATCATACCAAAGTTTAGAACCAAAAAGTGGTGTTTTTCTAGTACTTTCTAAATAGGCATCTCGGAAGTTGGATTTTCTTCCCTGCTCGTATCCACCCGTTACATAATTTCTATTTCCTAAAATATTATTCACACTCACGGATATACCCATTTTATATTTTCCTAAGAGAAAAGATTTCCCTGCATTGGCATTTACCATCCATTGGTTGTCCGTTTTGGTTTGTTTTAATAACTTATCCACATTTTCTTGTGTTGCTTCAGGTATGTTTATTTTTTCCCTATCGTAATTATTAATGGCTGTATAACGCTCACCTGTAAGAGGGTCAATATAGAAATTTGGCGTTCTATTAAGTGCTGAAAAATCCAAATATTGGTCTGCTAAATAATTCAAACTCATTCCTACCCACCAATATTTTGGCGAATTATATTTTATCCCAAGAGATAATGCTTTTTGTGGCGTACCTGCTACTCTATAATTTTTAATATTAGACTGCCCTAAAAACTCTGTTCCTCTAGTGTATTTTTCATTATCCACACTAAGATATACATTTGGGGAGTTTTTATAAATATATTTTCCATAACTACCAGCCCCAATGAAAACTATAGTTGGCGTAATCTTCCAATCCACACCAAGTTCTATTCCCCTATATTGTTTATTTGCTTTGGTAAGAATTTCAGTAACGAATGTATTTTGAGGGGTGATATCATTCCCAATTTGTACCCCTTCGGCATAATATCGGGATACATCAATAGCATTATTTATATTATTATAAAACCCTGATAATCTTAATTTTATTTTATTACCTCTATGGATAAAGTTAATGTCATTTGCTGTAATTATTTGACTTGCAATATCAGGAGTCCTCAAATCCGAAAGCCTTGGATTAATAAAAATATCATTCAATGTAGGAGCAAGACTGAAATAAGCCATATTATACACAATAAAATTTCTTCCATTTATTTTATAGATTATTTTTCCTTTTATCCCTGCATCTATAGAACTATATTTTTCGGATTTACCCTTAGAATTATCCACATAAAAATGATTTCGAAATTTTCCATCTCGGTTATTTTCAGAATAAGCCACAAATGCAGATGCCATAATATTCCATTTTGGTAAATCCACCTCTGTCATTACATTAAAATCATACAAATGTTTCAATAAATTATAGTGATACTGCACCTTGTCGCCCACTTTTGCTGTGGCGTTTGGATTATCCAAATCATATTGTTGATTACTAGCATACGGATTTAGGTTATAGGCAAATTTAGCACCTAACAAATCCGCCACCTCGCGATAATTTTCAGATATGAAATTTTGGTATCGAAGATTGGCATTTACTTTCCAATTCGGCTTCAATTTGGTATTAAAATGAGATACAAAATTAAATATTCTATCTTTATTCACATCCTCCACGATAGTATATACGGCTCCTTTTTCATAATTTAAGGTGTTTTGGAGGTATATATTCTTCCAATTAATCAATGAATTTTGTTTAAAATACTCCGTCATTTCATCAATTTTTAGTTGCTCATTTGCCGTAATATTATACCCATCTTCTGAATCAGCATCTTGTGCTTGAGTTATCCAAAAACTTGGTAAATTTTTGTAATAAGTTGGTGTAGGGTCAGTAGCATTAAACCAATCCAGGCGACTTCTACTGTCTTTTCCAAATTGATAAGAAATCGTATTATCCCAATGAATATTTTCACCTATTTTATTGAAAAACTGCAACTGAAATATTGGTTTATGAGTTTTTCTGAGACGAGAGTTTCTTTTTTCTCCATCATACCACCCCCAATAGGCATTGTAGTTTTTCCCCATTAAGTCATACACCTCTTGGGTGTTCGCCGAGTTAGTCGCTCTATAAGTTGGCGAGGCAAAAGCAGTGAAATTAACTGATGCTTTGTTTGATAATCTCTTCTCCAATGCTACGAAATAGGCATATGAATCTTGATACATTCCGTTTATTATTCCTCCATTTGCCCATCTTCTACTTGCTGATAAAGTATATGTCCAGCCATTTTTATTCATTCCCGATGAGTGTGTAAGCATCAATCTATGATAATACGAGCGATTTGTAAGAGCATACGACAGCGAGGTTCCCCTGCAAAATGCCGATGACTTGGTATTATAATGTATAGAACCTCCCAAATTACCAAAAATATACTCCGATGGCGTGATATTATCTGCACTCTCAATAGGATTTCGGGTAATATCATTCAGTCCGCTCCAATTAGAAAAATCTACTCGCCCATCATCATTTTTAGACATTGATACTCCATTAAATAAGACATCCTCATACCTATTTTCTATTCCCCGCGGACGAAACCAATAAGACCCCAACTCAAAGGCCGATGCCTGCTGAAATGCATCTCGTCCTGCCGAAAGTAACCCTATCGTAGGTTGCATTGCTCCATCTTCCTCGGACAGAGACTCATCAATTGTAAGAACGCCATCCACAGCATTATCTCCAAAAGGGGTAAGTTTTATTACCCCTAAATCCTTTTTCTTATCCTCCTTAGTAATAGTAAAATCCACCACTCTAGTCTCATAGCCATCTTTATAAACAATAAGTTGATACTGACCTGATTGTAAATCTACGAACTGAAAATACCCAATCTTATCTGCAAGAATAGAATTCCCCGATTGGAGCAAATCTACATTAGCCTTCTCTATTACCTTACCTTGTTCGTCTTTCACATAAGCAAAAACCTTCGTCTGAGCATAATAACAAGTAGTAGATAATACAAAAATTAACGATATTTTTGATATTCTTTTTATCATTGTTAAGAAAATTATTGCTACAAATTTAAAAATTATTTAATATTTATAATAATTTTTAGTAAAAAAACAACTATTCTCCGAACATTTCTTATCATAATTTTTTTATAATTTTTTATCTTATCTATTATTTTTTCAGTAAAAAATATTACATTTGTACGTTATTATTTATAATCTTAATTTTTTTTAGTTAAAAATGGGTTTATTTGATTTATTTACAGAAGAAATTGCAATTGACTTGGGTACAGCCAATACCCTTATAATACATAAAGGAAAGGTAGTGATTGATGAACCTTCATTCATCGCTATTGATACAAAAACAGAAAAAACAATCGCCGTAGGAACCCAAGCTAAGCTGATGCAAGGGAAAACTCACGAAAATATAAAAGTAATACGACCACTACAAGATGGAGTAATCGCCGACTTTAAAGCGTCGGAACAAATGATAAAAGAATTCATTAGAAAAATACCAAAAATCCGCGGGGGATTTCTACAGCCCGCCCTCAAAATGGTCGTGTGTATCCCATCTGGTATCACTGAGGTAGAAAAAAGAGCCGTAATAGACTCTTGCCAAAAAGTAAATGCTAAAGAAGTAAAACTTATATATGAACCAATGGCAGCTGCTATCGGGGTAGGAATTGATGTGCAAAAGCCTGAGGGAAATATGATTATTGATATAGGTGGTGGTACTACCGAAATCGCTGTAATATCTTTGGGAAATATAGTATGTGATAATTCTGTAAAAATCGCAGGGGATATTTTCAATAACGATATAAAATTCTATCTAAGAGAACAACATAACCTAAATATTGGGGAAAGAACAGCCGAAAAAATAAAAATAGAAGTAGGCTCCGTAATAGAAGATTTAGATATTGATATAGAAGATATTCCTGTTCAAGGTAGAGACCTCGTAACAGGAAAACCTCGCGAAATAATGATTGGCTATAAAGAAATAGCAAAAGCTCTCAATAAATCTATTGAACGAATAGAAGATGCTGTGATGCAAACCCTATCCATCACACCACCAGAATTGGCAGCAGATATCTACAAAACAGGTATTTATCTTGCAGGTGGCGGTTCTCTATTGAGAGGTTTAAATGAAAGAATTAGCAAAAAAACGGAATTACCTGTATTCATCGCGGAAGACCCTCTGAGAGCTGTAGTACGAGGTACAGGTAAAGCACTACAACATATTGATAGTTATAACTTCCTAATCAGTAGTAAGTAATATTTTTTTCATATAATTTTCATAGAAGCCCTTACAAAGCAGGTTCGCCTAACTTTCGTTGGGTTTCTGTGTTTTTTTAATATAAATTTACTATGGGAAATATCCTAAGATTTCTCTCCAAGAATACTACATTTTTATTTTTCTTGATTCTCCAATGTATTTCGATAGCACTCATTTTCTCAAAAAATGCAATGCAAAAATCTTGGCTTGCAGGACAGGTAGCGACATTTAATGCTTGGGTATCGGGATATATTGATGTAGGGTCTTCCTATCTCAAACTCAAAGAAATCAATGAAGGGCTTACACGGCAAAATAAAGCCTTAATGGAACAACTATACGGAAAGGAATACCGAACACTTGCCCGAACCATCAATATGAATGATTCCATAAAAGGCGGACAGGTGTATCAGTTAATTGATGGAGAGGTAGTTAATAATAGCATCAACCGAAAAAATAATTATTTCACCATTAATCGTGGTTCACTACAAGGCGTGAGAGATAATATGGCGGTAATCACCCCAGAGGGTATCGCAGGAATTGTAATAAACACCACACAAAACTATGCGCTCGTACAGTCTATACTAAGTGTTGATAAAATAAAAATCAATGCTTCACTTAAAAAATCCAACTACTTCGGTACACTCTCTTGGAATGGTGAAGATACACGAATAATGCACCTCTCCGACATACCAAAATATGTTCCTATAAAAGTAGGTGATACTATTATTACTGATGGTAAATCTGCCTTATTTCCCCGTGGAAAAATGATTGGAACTATCTCAGGATACGAAGTAAATTCTCAGACCGGTTTTTGGGATATTTCGGTAGAATTAAGCGAAAAAATGGGACAACTTAATAAGATATTCGTCGTAAAAAACCTCAAAAAAAATCTCATTAAGCCCATACAAGATAGTTTAAGAGCACAACAAGAAGCAGACAAATGATTACACGAAACCTCCTTACAGACTTAATATATATTTTTTTATTGGGTACCTTCCAAATTGTTATACTCAATAGAGTAACAATTTTTGGGATATACACCCCTGTAATGTATCCACTTTTTGTAATGTTTTATCCTTTTCTCAGAAGTCAATTCACTTTCTTAGGAATGAGTTTTTTGCTCGGATTGGGGATAGATGCACACTTAGGCACTTGGGGAATTAATACCTTTGCTACTACTACTCTTGCCTATTTCAGAATAAAAATTTTCCGAAACTCTACGGAATCTACCACTGATTTTTTTTCTTTCCAGAGTTTGCAATGGAACCATTTCGCCTTTTTCATTTTTTTTAGTATCTTCATTCATCAATTTATCGTACAATTTTTGGAGTTTTTTAAACTTCAAAATATATTATACATTCTACTGAACATACTTATCACATCAGGAATTTCATTTCTATTCATTTTACTATTTGCTATTATTTTTAGAGTGAAAAAGAATATATAATTACCCTTTCTCACACTATGTAGAATAATATTTTAAATAAAATTTTTAACTTTGCAAATCAATTTTTCATTAAAAAATGACTATCAAAGAAAAACAACAAAACATCATCAATGATTTTGCTTTCCTTGATGATTGGGAACAAAAATACGAATATATCATAGACCTCGGTAAAGAACTAAAAGGTATCTCAGACGACAAAAAAACAGAGGAAAACCTCATTAAAGGATGCCAATCTCAAGTGTGGATTATTCCCCATTTTGAAGATAATAAAGTTTTTTTCGATGTAGATTCTGATGGCATTCTCCCAAAAGGAATTGTAGCACTTTTGGCAGGTGTATTCAGTGGGCATACTCCTCAGGAAATAATAGATGCTGATTTTGAATTTATTGAAGAAATAGGACTAAGAGAGTTTCTTTCACCGTCAAGAGCCAATGGTTTAATGGCCATGACTAAGCAAATTAAGTTTTACGCCGTAGCCTATCAATTAAAGTCTTGATAAAAATACTCGTCTATCGCTTTTCCGCATTTGGGGATATAGCAATGATTGCCCCCGTCCTAAACGAACTATTGGAACAAAACCCTAATGTAGAAATCATAATGGTTTCTCGCAAAAATTTTGGTGAAGTATTCAATAGCATATCTCGTGTTACCTTTAAAGGAATTAATTTAGATGACTATAAAGGTTCTTGGGGAATGGTGAGACTTGCTAACGAACTTGCCAAAGAATATAACCCTGATTATGTTGCCGACCTACACGATGTCCTTCGTAGCAAGATTCTCAATATTTTTCTTAGACTTAAAAGATACAAAGTATTCAAAATTGACAAAGGTAAAAAAGAAAAAAAAGCCCTCGTTGATATTTGGAATATTCATAAATCACCTCTCAAACGAACTACTGAACGATATGCTGATGTCTTTCGTGAAATGGGCTTCCAAGTACAACTTTCCAACAAATTAAGACCTTTATATCAAGAAAAATCTGGCGTAGGAATAGCTCCTTTTGCTCAACATCAAGGGAAAATTCTTCCATTAGAAAAGACCTTTGAACTTGCAAAAAAAATCGCCCAGCAAGATAAAGTCTATTTCTTCGGTGGGGGAAAAAAGGAAATTGAAATCCTATCACAATGGGAAAAAGAAATCCCAAACTCCGAAAACTTAGCAGGAAAAATAAAACTCACTGAAGAACTTGAGCGAATTGCAAAACTCAAAGTGATGATTTCTATGGATTCTGCGAATATGCATTTTGCCAGCCTCGTGGGTACTCGTTGTATCTCTATTTGGGGACAAACAGACCCAAAAGCAGGATTTTTGGGCTTTGGACAGAATATTAATGATACTATCCAAGTTTCAGATTTGACTTGTAGGCCTTGCTCTATTTTTGGAAACAAAAAATGCTATCGTAAGGATTGGGCCTGCCTCACTGAAATTGATATTCAAAAAATATTAGACAAAATATATTCATAAAAAAATCTGCTTATAAAAAGCAGATTTTTATTTTTATTAACCTAATGTATTCACATTATTTAAATCTTCAAAAGCACGAACTAATCTCGTAGCGAAGGTTTCTTCTCCCTTTCTTAGCCATATTCTTGGGTCGTAGAATTTTTTATTTGGCTTATCGGTACCTTCTGGGTTGCCAATTTGAGTTTTCAGATATTCTACATTTTTTGTAATATAATCCCTCACTCCTTCGGTATAGGCAAATTGGAGGTCGGTATCTATATTCATTTTGATAACTCCATAACTAATTGCCTCGCGAATTTCTTCTAAGGTAGAACCTGACCCCCCGTGGAATACGAAATTAACGGGTTTTACTCCTGTTTTGAATTTTTCTTGAACAAATTTTTGAGAGTTATCTAAAATTTTTGGAGTAAGTACTACATTACCTGGCTTGTACACTCCGTGTACATTTCCGAAAGCAGCAGCAATGGTGAAATTATCAGAGATTGCTTTTAATTTTTCATAAGTATAAGCAATATCCTCTGGTTGTGTATAAAGTTTAGAGTTATCCACATCAGAGTTATCCACTCCATCTTCTTCACCACCAGTTACACCTATTTCCACTTCCAGAGTCATATTCAATTTAGCCATTCTCTCAAAATATTTTGCAGAAATATCCAAATTTTCCTCTAATGTCTCCTCTGAAAGGTCAAGCATATGAGAGGAATAGAGTGTTTTTCCATATTTTCGGTAATGTTCTTCATTAGCATCCATTAGACCATCAATCCAAGGTAATAATTTTTTTGCACAATGGTCGGTATGGAGTATCACGGTTGCTCCATAGTATTCTGCAAGTTCGTGTATGTGTTTAGCACCTGCAACAGCTCCAAGAACAGCAGCTCTTTGATTGTCATTATTAAGGCCTTTTCCAGCGTTGTAGATAGCACCTCCGTTAGAAAATTGAATAATCACAGGAGAATTAAGTTTAGATGCTGTTTCGAGAGTAGCATTCACATTGCTGGACCCAACCACATTCACCGCTAGGAGGGCAAATTGTTTTTCTTTTGCATATTGAAATATCTCTGTAACCATATTTCCTGTGGCTACACCTGCTGGAAAAATTCTTGACATATTTTTTTTATTTTAATTTGTGTGGTAAAATTAGGTATTTATATTTTATTATCAAAATAAATTCTATATAATTCGCCATTATCCACATCTACCATACAAACCTAATAATATATATTTTATCTTTAATAATTAATAAAAATATTGTATATTGTTGTATATATGTTAGTTTGTTGATAACAATATTCATTATATTTTATCCATAATAATAACAATAATATACACAAATAAATAATATATAACTGATTGATATATAATTATTATTACATAATATTAACATATGTGGATAAAATAGAATTTTATGGTGTTGATAAAATTTAAATGGATAAAATATGGAATAAGGTATTGAAAATAAAGAATAAATAGAAATGGGATATAGATAGAAAATTTTGTAATAGGAATTATTTTTCAATAATGCAAAGGTATTTTATACAAAATTATCCACAAGTTAATATAAAGTAATCTACAAGTTATTGTATAAAAATAATGATATATATATTTAAATTTTTACCTTTGCAATATGAATAATACAAACAGACAACGAAGAGTAGCACAAATAATACAAGAAGATTTTGCAGAGTTGTTTCGTAAGCAAGCAGCTGATACACAAAAAAACTTACTCATTACCGTATCCGATGTGAGAGTTACTGTGGATTTGAGTATTGCTAAAATCTATCTGAGTATTTTCCCAAATGAATATCGAGTTCCTATAATGAAAGAAATAGAGATTAATAAATCTCAATATCGTAATTATATTGGGCAAAAAATGGCAAAACAAGTTCGTATTATTCCTGAACTACAATTTTATCTAGATACTAGTCTTGACGATGTTGAAAGAATAGAGCGAGAACTTAGAGGCGAGGGAGATAATCCTATTTTGTAAGAATTTTCCAATGGCTTCATTTTATATAGCCCAAAGATATCTCATTTCCAAGAAAGGAAATTCCGTAGTAACATTCATTACTTGGTTAGCTGGATTTGCAATGATGACGGCCATAACCTCTATGTTTGTTATCATTTCTGTATTTTCGGGGTTAGAGGAACTCAATAAAGATATTATAAGTAATCTGCATTCTGACCTTACAATATATTCGCAGAATGGTAAAACTTTGAAGAATATTGATAAGATAACTGAGATACTGAAAAAGAATAAAGAAATAAAAGCATTCTCTAAAATAATAGAAGAAAAGACATATATTTCGTATAATAATATCGGTGAAATTACCTATTTGAGAGGTGTAGATACTCACTATACAGCAGTTAATCCTATTAATAAAAAGAGTGTTTTTGGTGAATATCCATCTTTTGTATATTCTAATGAAGTTTTTATCGAGCAAGGGTTAGCTATCCGTTTGGGGCTTCCTGTCGGTAAAAATGCTGATTATGCTTGGCTATATATGCCTAAATCTGGGGAAGGACTCATTCATAAGCAAGAGGATATTTTTAATAAAAAAGAAATATTTTCTACAGGAATTTTTTTGGAAAGTGAGGAGCTTAATAATTTTATCATTGCTCCGATAGAACTTGCACAAGAATTACTCAATCTCCCTAAAAACTCAGCTTATCAAGTTGTTATAAAATTAAATAACACCAGTCAAACAGAGGAGATTCGTCGGCAAATTTATCAACAGATAGAGAATAAGGATTATTTAATAAAAACAAAATCTGAGGAAAATACGGCCTTTTGGAAAATGATAAATACCGAAAAATTAATGGTTTATATCATTTTTGGATTGGTTATTTTCATTACGACTTTCAACCTTGCGGGAGCAATAACCATCCTACAATTAGATAAAAAACAACAAACTAAAACTTTGATTTCGTTGGGGGTATCTCATCGAGAAATAAGAAAAATATACTTCTTCACGGGGATACTTATCGTTTCTTTTGGAGTGATATTAGGGTTAAGTATAGGAAGTATAATTTGTTATATACAACAAGCAACAGGTATTTTTAAGACGGGTGGTTTTCCTTTCCCAATAAAGATTGTTGCTAAAAATTATATCATCGTAACTCTATTGAGCTTCGGTTTTGGAGGAATAATATCATTAATATTTTCTAAGATAAATAAAGATATGTAATATTAAAAAAACACCTCAAATATTGAGGTGCTTTTTTAATTACTTTGTTGTATTGAATACCAGTCCACTCTCTCCAAAATAATCCAAAGTAATGCGGTCTCCATCATTGATTTTTCCTGCTAAAATTTCTTTAGAAAGTCTGTTGAGAACTTCTTGTTGCACCACTCTTTTCAGTGGTCTCGCTCCAAAACTCACATCATAACCTTTTTTCAAAATGAAATCTATAGCTTCTTGAGTTGCGGTCAAGATTATATTTCTACTTTCTAACATTTTATTGATATCTCTCAATTGGAACTGCACGATTTTACCAATTTCATTACGGCTTAATGGTTGGAATAACACCGTTTCATCTATTCTATTCAAGAATTCTGGGCGAAGCGTTTGTTTCAACAAATCAAAAACTTCTTCTTTAGTTTTTGCTACAATTTCAAGATGATTTTCTTCATTCAAATTTTCAAAATTCTCTTGAATAATATGAGAGCCAAGGTTAGAAGTCATGATGATAATCGTATTTTTGAAATTCACCAAACGCCCTTTATTATCCGTCAATCTTCCATCATCAAGCACTTGAAGCAAGGTATTAAACACATCAGGGTGAGCCTTTTCTACCTCATCTAAAAGCACCACAGAATAAGGTCTTCTTCTAACAGCTTCTGTCAACTGTCCCCCTTCATCATACCCTACATACCCTGGAGGCGCTCCTACCAATCTCGATACGGAATGTTTCTCTTGATATTCAGACATGTCAATACGAGTCATATTATTCTCATCATCAAATAAAAACTCTGCCAAAGCCTTTGCCAATTCTGTTTTCCCAACTCCAGTAGTTCCCAAGAACATGAATGAACCGATAGGTTTTTTCTCATCATTAAGCCCTGCTCTATTTCTTCGGATAGCATCTGCCACTGCTTGGATAGCCTCCTCTTGTCCCACTACTCGCTTATGTAATTCTTCTTCCAAATGAAGCAATTTTTCTCTCTCTGACTGAAGCAATTTAGTTACTGGAATACCCGTCCATTTAGAAATAACTTCCGAGATATTTTCTGCTGTAACTTCCTCTTTCACCAACTCATTTTGTTGGTTTTGCATTACTAACTCTAATTGGTGTAATTCCTCTTCTTTCTCTCTAAGTTTCCCATATTGTATTTCTGAAACTTTAGCATAATCTCCCATACGCTGAGCTCTCTCTGCTTCTAATTTCAGACTTTCAATATCTTTTTTTATTTGGGTTAAATCCTCTGATTTTTGTTTTTCGCTAAGCCATTTTGCATTGATTTGGTTTCGTTCTTCCGTAATTTTTGCAATATCCTCTTTCAAATGGCCTATCTTTGTCTGATTCCCTTCTCTAGAAATGGCTGCTAATTCTATCTCCATCTGCATTAATTTTCTATCCAAAACATCTAACTCTTCTGGCTTGGAATTAATTTCCATTCTCAACTTAGCTGATGCTTCATCAATTAAATCAATTGCTTTATCTGGTAAAAATCTATCCGAAATATATCTTTGAGACATTTCCACAGCGGCAATAATAGCCTCATCTTTGATTCTAATTTTATGGTGGAATTCATATTTATCTTTAATCCCACGAAGAATAGAAATTGCTGATTCCGTATCAGGCTCTTCCACCATCACCTTTTGGAAACGGCGTTCCAATGCTTTATCCTTTTCAAAATATTTTTGATATTCATTTAGGGTCGTCGCTCCAATGGCTCTCAATTCTCCTCTTGCCAAGGCAGGTTTCAAGATATTAGCTGCATCCATTGCTCCTTCTCCTCCTCCTGCACCTACGAGCGTATGAATTTCATCAATGAAAAGAATAATTTGTCCATCTGATTTTGTTACTTCATTTACTACAGATTTCAACCTCTCTTCAAATTCTCCTTTGTATTTCGCTCCTGCTACCAAAGCACCCATATCAAGGGAATAAAGTGTCTTGTCCATTAGATTTTCTGGAACATCACCAGAAATTATCCTATGAGCAATCCCTTCTGCAATCGCTGTTTTACCTACCCCTGGTTCCCCGATAAGAATAGGATTATTCTTCGTTCTACGAGAAAGGATTTGTAAAACTCTTCTAATCTCTTCATCACGACCAATCACAGGGTCTAACTTCCCTTCCGCTGCCAACTCATTAAAGTTTTTCGCATATTTATTCAAACTTTGATAAGTTTCCTCTGAACTTGCCGATGTCGCCTTTGAGCCTTTTCTCAATTCTTTGATTCCACTCTCCAATAGATTTTGAGTAACCCCCACATCCTTCAGCAATGTGGAAACTGGTGAAGAAACCTCTACCAATGCCAACCAAAGATGTTCAATGGTAACATATTCATCTCCCATTTTTTTAGTGATATTAGGAGCATTCAACAAAATTCTGCTTAATGACTGAGATGGATACAGATTCCCTCCCTCTACTTTAGGTAACTTCTCTATATTTTCTCTGTTTCTTTCCCTGATAAGCGTAGCATCAGCTTCGGATTTTTTTAGTAAAAATGAAGAAATATTCTCATCTGATTGGAAAATACCTTCCAATAAATGTTGCGGTTCTATACTTTGATTGCCAAACTCTAAAGCTATTTGCTGTGCTTTCTGAATGGCTTCTTGTGATTTTAAAGTAAATTGGTTTAAGTTCATATTATATTAATTATTTTATAGTTAAATACTTTCGTTTTATTTATTACAAAAATAGTTCCAATATATTTTTTTTATTAAAATAAGTCAAAATTTCCGATTTTTATAATCAAAGAAATAATTTTAATGTCAAAATTTCCGATTTTTATAATAGGAAATAATTTTATAAAGAAAGATTAATAAGATATAAATAATAAATATAGATAAATTCAATCATTATATAATATAAAATGAATTTTTTTTATCTTAATTTGGGGATTCTAAATAAAAAATAAATAAAATATTATGGCTTTTAACTTACCAGAACTTAACTATGCTTATGATGCATTAGAATCAGTGATTGATGCAAGAACAATGGAAATCCATCACACTAAGCATCATCAGGCGTATGTAGATAATTTGAATAATGCAATTGCAGGAACCGATTTAGAGGGTAAAACGATTGAAGAAATTTGTCAATTAGGAGCGAATATCCCAGCGGTGAGAAACAATGGAGGAGGGCATTTCAATCATTCTCTTTTTTGGAAAATTCTTACACCAAATGGAAGTAAAGAACCTGTGGGAAATGTAAAAAAGGCAATTGAAAACTACGGAGGTTTTGATAAATTCCGTACTGATTTTGAGGTTGCTGCAAAAACAAGATTCGGCTCTGGATGGGCTTGGCTTTGCAAGCAGGAGGATGGCTCTCTTACGGTATGTTCGTCTGCAAATCAAGATAATACACTAATGCCAGAGGTAGGCTGTGGTGGAGTGCCAATACTTGGAATTGATGTATGGGAACATGCTTATTATCTTAATTATCAGAATAGAAGGCCAGATTATGTATCGGCATTCTTTTCGGTAATAAATTGGGATAAAGTAGAAGAATTATACAATAAATAAAAATAGATAATGGAAAACAATAGGGGTGGGTAATTATAGACTCGCCCTTATTTTGTTCATAAAATAAACTTTTATTAACGAGTTTTAAATTATTATCTTTGCTCACTAGAAAACTTTATATATGACAAAGAAGAAGGAAACTCCGTTGATGAAGCAATACAATACCATTAAGGCGAAATATCCAGATGCTATTCTGTTGTTTCGAGTAGGTGATTTTTACGAAACATTTGGTGAAGATGCTATCACTACAGCTCACATTTTGGGAATTACTCTCACTAAGAGAAATAATGGTGATTCTTTTACCGAGTTGGCGGGGTTTCCTCATCATTCCATAGATTCGTATCTTCCAAAACTTGTTCGTTCGGGGAAGAGAGTCGCAATTTGCGACCAATTGGAAGACCCAAAAATGGTGAAAGGTATCGTAAAACGCGGGGTTACGGAGTTGGTTACACCAGGTGTTACTTTCAATGACCAAGTGCTTCAATCCAAACAGAATAACTTCCTATTGTCTGTCCATAGAGAAAAGGAAAAATTTGGAATGGCTCTTTTGGATATTTCCACGGGTGAATTTTTGGTTAGCGAGGGTAATTTGGAGAAACTTACTCATATTATCCATACTTTTAATCCGAGTGAAATAATCTACCAACGAACCCAAAATTTTCCTGATAAATTTAAAAATAGAAATATTTTTAAGTTAGAAGATTGGGCTTTTCAATATCATTTTGCTAAGGAAAAACTTACCCAGCAGTTCCAGACCAATTCGCTAAAAGGTTTTGGAATAGAAGAAATGAAACTTTCCATTGTGGCAGCGGGAGCTATTTTTGCTTATCTGATTGATGATACCCATCACGAATTATTAGCCCATATCACCAAGATAAAAACAATCCCGCAAGATGATTATCTAATGATGGATAATTTTACCTTAAGAAATTTGGAAATTATCCACTCTTCGGCAAATACTGGCAAGTCATTATTAGATATTATAGACAAAACTTCCACACCGATGGGTGGGAGGCTTCTTAGAAGAAGATTAATACTACCTTTAAAATCAGTAAATGAGATTAACAGAAGGCTCAACTTAATAGAGTTTTTTAATAAAGAAGATTTATTGAAAATAAATATTCAAACGAAACTAAAATCCATTTCGGATATTGATAGATTGATGGGGAAACTAGCTTCTGAGAGAATATCTCCGAAAGAATTAGGTTATCTAAGACAGAGTCTCATAAATATCCACGAAATAAAAGAACTCCTAAAACCTAAACACGATGTTTTAGCTTGGATAGAACCGCTCAATGACTTATCCCAGATGATAGTTTTCCTAAATAATCATCTCAATGATGAGCTTCCAGTGAATATAAACAAGGGAAATGTAATCCGAGAGGGAGTAAGTGAGGAATTGGATAATCTAAGAAATATGCTGTCCAAAGGAAAAAAATTCCTTGATGAGATGTGCGAAAGAGAAATAGAAAAAACGGGTATTAGTAGTCTAAAAATAAGTTTTAATAATGTCTTTGGGTATTATATAGAAGTACGAAATACCCACAAAGACAAAGTTCCAGAAGGGTGGATTCGTAAGCAAACTTTGGTAAATGCCGAGAGATACATTACTGAAGAATTAAAGACCTACGAAGAACAAATTTTAGGAGCAGAAGATCGAATCGCCGTTTTGGAACAAAAATTTTATCGTCAAATTTGCAGTGAAACGATGAAGTATATTGATGATATCCAGCAAAATGCTCAGATTATAGCTCAGATAGATATAGCAATAGGATTTTCAGAACTAGCTGTAAATGAAAGCTATACAAAACCCATTCTCAACGAAGAATATTCTCTCCGCTTACAAGAAGCAAGGCATCCTATTATAGAAAATGTATTGCCCTTGGGTGAAAAATATATCCCAAATGATGTATATCTCGATAGAGATACTCAGCAAATAATAATGGTTACAGGACCTAATATGGCGGGTAAATCGGCAATCCTTCGGCAGACGGCAATTATCGCTCTGTTGGCACAAATTGGATGTTTCGTCCCAGCAAAATCTGCAGAAATAGGTATTTTGGACAGAATATTTACGCGAGTTGGTGCCACGGATAATATCTCCGCAGGAGAATCTACCTTTATGGTGGAAATGAATGAAGCGGCAAATATCCTTAATAATATCACTGAACGAAGCCTGATATTACTCGATGAAATTGGACGGGGTACTTCCACTTATGATGGTGTTTCTATTGCATGGGCTATTGCAGAGTATCTACACGAGCATCCTACACAGGCAAAAACACTCTTTGCAACCCATTATCACGAATTAAATGAGATGGCTGAGAGTTTTGAAAGAATTAAAAACTATCATATCAGCATCAAAGAAAATAAAGAAAATATTATCTTCCTACGAAAATTGGTAGAGGGAGGCTCCGAACATAGTTTTGGTATTCATGTAGCTAAGTTAGCAGGAATGCCAAAAGCTGTAGTGAAACGGGCAACGAAAATCCTTGAAAATCTTGAAAATCAGAGAGGAAAAGATAACAACAATAAGCCGAAACTCACATCGCAGAAAAATACGGAAATACAGCTATCATTATTCCAAATGGCAGATCCTATTTTGGAGGATATAACCAATGAAATAAAGCATATGGATATCAATAGTCTATCCCCTATAGAGGCTTTGATGAAACTTAATGAATTAAAAAATAAATTAGAAGAAAAACAATAATTGCAGTTGTAAATTAACCAAAATATAATTAAATTTGCTCATCTGATAAATTGTAAGAATAATGAAAAAAATCGCTATCGCTTGTGACCATGCAGGCTTTGAACTAAAAGAATATCTGAAACAACAACTTGCAGATGAATATCAAATAACGGATTATGGTACTAATGGTACTACTTCGGTGGATTATCCAGATTTCGTGCATCCAGCTGCTACTTCGGTAGAAAATGGAGAAAATGATTTAGGTATTTTGGTTTGTGGTAGTGGTCAAGGAGTACAACTTACTGCCAACAAACATCAGAAAATACGTTGTGCATTAGCGTGGATGCCAGAGTTAGGAGCCTTGGCGAGACAACATAATAATTGTAATATGGTGGCTCTCCCAGCACGATTTATAGCAAAAGAATTAGCTTTGGATATCGCAAAAGTATTCCTAACAACAGAGTTTGAAGGGGGAAGACACCAAAACAGAGTAGATAAAATATGTCTCTAAATAAAGATAAAATCTCTTCGCATTTGTGGAGAGATTTTTTTAGTAGGCTCTATCCGCATCAAAAAAACGGATAAAATTCTTATTTTTGCCTCAATAATTTAAAACTTATTTTAAATGTTTTTTAAAGGGCAAATCCGAAAAATGGCTACTGAATTAGCAGAACCGATACAATACTATCTCAACCTTTCTGGGGATATATTAAGTGTAAATCAACTTTTCGGAAGTAAAATAAAAATCCAACATACAGGGTTTCAGTGTATAGAATGTGGAGAAAGTCAACCCATATTCAGAATGGGATTTTGTAAAAAATGTTTCTTCGAGAGTCCTTATGCGAGTGAGACTATCATTCGCCCTGAACTTTCTACGGCTCATCTTGGTATTGCCGAACGAAATTTGGATGTAGAAAAGGAAATTCAGTTGCAACCACATATTGTTTATCTTGCTCATACTGGTGAAGTAAAGGTAGGAGTAACTCGTGAAAGCCAAGTCCCTACAAGATGGATAGACCAAGGGGCAAATTATGCTATTCCAATAGCTCGTACGACTAACAGATATGAGGCAGGAATGATAGAGGTAGAACTAAAAAAATATTTTTCTGATAAAACTAATTTCCGTAAAATGCTTTCTACGGAACCTTCGGATAGAATTAAAAACGAATTACTCCAAAAGTATTACGAAATACAAATATTTTTTCCACAGCAGTATAATAAATTTTATCTAGAAAATCAAGAAATTATTGAGCTTTATTTCCCATATCAATCTTCTGAAAAAATAAGTGTTTTCACTTTAGAAAAAAAGCCTACTTTTGAGGGGGTATTGAAGGGTATAAAAGGACAATACCTCCATTTTGATGGGGATTATTTCATTAATATAAGAAACCACGAGGGATATGTTGTAGATTTGGAAATTGATTAGGTTACAAAAAATCTCGTATTCTTACGAGATTTTTTTATTTATTATAACATACCTAACTCAAATTTTGCTTCCTCACTCATCATATCTTTATTCCAAGTAGGTTCGAAAGTGAGGTCTAGCTCTACATTATTTACACCTTCTACTTCTCCAACTTTTTCCTTTACCTCCGCAGGGAGAGATTCTGCAACAGGACAGTTAGGCGTAGTAAGAGTCATTACAACTTTTACATCTCCGTCTTCGGAAATCTGGACATCATAGATAAGTCCTAACTCATAAATATCCACTGGTATTTCAGGGTCGTATACTGTTTTTAGTGTTTTTATAATGTTTTCGCCAATTTCTGCAATTTGTTCGTCTGTATATTTCATTTTAAAAGTATTATCAAGCATAAAATTAATCTTCAAATTTTTTGATAAGGTCTTCTTGCCGTAATTTTCGGAGGATATTTGCCAATGTTAAAACATCTTTTTCGCAATATTGAGCTATTCGTTGCAGATTTTTTTCTTTATAATAGACTTCTGCGACCATAGAGCCATCAATATCATCTTTTGGGGTTGGTATCCCAAAGATATGAGCCATTAGTTCTAATGAAATGAAGTTTTTATAATCTCCGAATTTCCAAAGTTCCATTGTATCCAAATGAGGAACTTCCCAAGGTTTTTTTCCAAACATTTGGAAGGGGGTTGGTGGCATCATTCCATTGATGAGGAATCGTCTAGCAATCCACGGAAAATCAAACTCTTTGCCATTATGAGCACATAGAATACAGTTTTTTAGTCTATTAGAGTTGAATATACTTCCAAAATTAGTGAGCAGTTCTGCCTCATTTTCGGAGTAGAAACTTTTTAATTTTAAGGTATCGTTTTTCTCTATCATACCGACGGATATACAGGCTATTTTCCCAAATTCGGAAATTATACCTGCCCGTAGGGGGTAAAAATCTTCTGCTGATAGATTTTCGCCTCGTTGCCAACTTGTTTTTTTATCCCAGAGTTGCTTTTCCTTTTCGTCGAGTTCTTCCCAATTTTCGTACTGAGGAACAGTCTCTATATCAAGGAAGAGAATTTTCTCTAATGGAATGTTCTGTATCATTCATTGAAATTATTTCTCAAAGATAGAATATTTATTGATGAATAAAAAATATTCTTTAAACTTTATTTTCGCATTTTAAGATGAAGGCATACTCCAAGGCATCTTCTTTTAGACTTTCGAAACGGCCACTTGCTCCACCGTGTCCAGAGGACATATCGGTTTTTAGTAGGAGTAGGTTGGTATCAGTTTTTAAGTCTCGGAGTTTTGCAGTCCATTTTGCAGGCTCCCAATATTGTACTTGGCTATCGTGGAAGCCAGTGGTAATAAGTATATTAGGGTATTCTTTAACTTCAATATTATCGTAAGGAGAATAAGATTTCATATAGTGGTAATATTCTTCTTCGTTGGGATTTCCCCATTCGTCATATTCTCCTGTGGTGAGTGGAATAGTGTCGTCTAGCATAGTGGTAACGACATCTACAAACGGTACTTGAGCGATGATTCCATTGAATAAGGAGGGTTCCATATTGGCTACAGCACCCATCAAGAGACCTCCCGCTGAGCCACCCATTGCATATAGATGCTGGGGAGCAGTATAGTTTTCTTTCACTAAATATTTTGCAACATCAATAAAATCAAAAAAGGTATTCTTCTTATCTAATAATTTACCTGTTTCGTACCAATTTCTACCGAGATATTCACCTCCACGAATATGGGCAATTGCGAATATAAAACCTCGGTCTAATAGAGATAAGCGAACATTAGAGAAAGATGCATCCACGGTGTGGCCATAGCTACCATATCCATACAGAAGTAGAGGTGTGTCAGCAGATTTTTTTGTATCTTTATGATAGACTATCGATATAGGAATTAGCGTTTTTCCATCACGAGATTTTGCCCAAACCCTTTCGGAGTGATAGTTTTTGGGAGAAAATTTTCCACCCAATACCTCCTGTTGTTTTAGGAGTTTAGTGCTCTTATCTTTCATATTGTATTCGTAGGTAGAGTTCGGTGTGGTGAGAGAAGTGTAACCAAAACGAAGTACATCGGTATCAAAGGACATATTTGTGCCGATATATGCAGTATAAGTAGAGTCGGAGAATGGTAGATAGTCTTCCTCTTTCGTAGCGTTGTTTATGATACGAATTTGTAGGAGACCTTCTTTTCGTTCCTCTATTACGAAATAATTTTTAAAAATCTCAAATCCCTCAATTAAAACATCTTCTCGGTGAGGGATTAAGTCCGTCCAGAACTCCTTACTGCACTTAGTAACTTTTGTCGTAACGATTTTAAAATTTGTAGCTTTATCGGCGTTAGTCACAATGTAGAAATCCTCGCCATAATGTTCTACGGCATATTCTAAGTCATCTTCTCGTGGTTGGATTATTTTCCATTCGGCATCGATATCATCAGCGGGAATAAATCTATGTTCGTCAGAAATTGTACTTGAACTGGAAATAAAAATATATTCTAAGGATTTACTTTTATAGACATTCACATCAAAAGTATCATCTTTTTCGTGGAATATGAGTACATCTTCTGCTACTGCGGTACCGATTTTGTGGCGATATATTTGATATGCACGGAGATTGGTATCTTTTCGGATATAGAAAATGTGTTCGTTGTCATTTGCCCAAACAGCCTTTCCTGTGGTGTTTGGTATTTCGTCGGCGAGTATTTTCCCAGTTTTTAGATTTTTTATTCTGATGGTATAGATTCTTCGTCCTAAGGTATCTTCGGAGAAGGAGACCCATTGGTTATCTACACTCACAGCAATACTTCCTATTTCAAAGAAAGGATAGCCTTGGGCTAAGATATTAGCGTCAAGGATAGGTTCTTCAGAATTATCAAGAGAAAGATGTTTTCGTGTGAAGATAGGGTATTCTTTACCATCTTGATACCTTACAATATACCAATAATCATTGAAGAAATAAGGGAGAGACTGATCATCTTTCTTATACCGAGCTTTCATTTCCTCATAGAGGTTTTCTTGTAGTGTTTCGGTATCTTTCATTATTGCTTCAGTATAGGAGTTTTCTTCATTTAAATAGGCCAATACTTCGGGGTTATCCCTTTCGTTGAGCCAGAAGTAAGGGTCGATTCGCGTGTCTCCGTGTATGCTGAGTATTTTATTTATTTTTTTTGCTTTTGGCTGTTTCATATGAATAAAATTTGATACAAATATACTAAAAAAGCCACAAGAAACTATGAAAATTTCTTATGGCTAAGAGTGTCGCTATTTATTGATTAAAATCTATATCATTACTTTGATTGAGATTATCATTAATATTTTGATGCTCAGGTTTATTAATTTCTGTTTTTGGGAGTTTTTCTTGATTTTCCTCTGAATTTTTCAGTTCATCGAGGGTTTGTAATCCTTGTATATCACCATATCCATTTTTTGAATTTGGTAAATCTCCACAACCTCCATTCCAATCGGATGGTTTGATGAATTTATCGTCCATTCGTATTCCGAGAGACCTATCGTTCCATACTTTTTTCATAAATATAATCCAGATAGGAAGAGCCATTTTCGCTCCTTGTCCCTCGCTAGTGCTATAGAAGTGAGTTGCTCTATCCTCCCAGCCTACCCAAACACCTGTTGCTAGGTTAGGAGTTATTCCCATAAACCAACCATCGGAGTTATTCTGTGTAGTACCTGTTTTACCAGCAATTTCTACATTGGTAGGTACGCCTCTTCGTCTTAGTTCACCTGATGCTGTTCCATATTTGGCTACCCCCATCATAATGTCAATCATTGTATAGGCATATTTTTCATGCATTACTTCTTTTTGTTCAGGTTGTACTTCTTTAATAACTCTACCATTGGCATCTTCTATTCTCCAAATCATTTCGGGTTTGATATAGTTACCAAAATTAGCAAAAGTAGAGTATGCACCCAGCATCTCGAAAATTGTAATATCCGATGCTCCAAGAGCCATAGGTAGTGAGGTATCAATATCTTCGGTAACACCTAAGTCTCTCGCAAGTTGGATAACATTTTTGGTACCTACCTCCTCGGTAAGACGCAAGGCTATTGGATTCTTGGAGTGTGCCAATCCATCTCTTATAGTAAGCATTCCTCCCGAACCAGGCACTCTATAATTTCCATTGACAAATGTAGCATTTGAAATTGTGGTACAAGGGGTATAGCCAAGTTTCATAATAGCGGTGGCATACACAAATGGCTTAAAGGTAGAGCCCACTTGTCTTCTTCCTTGTTTTATATGGTCATATTGAAAATGTTTCCAATTGATACCACCTACCCATGCACGGATTTCTCCTGTTGCAGGTACCATAGACATTAGTCCTGCTTGTGCAATTTGTTTGTGATATCGGATAGAATCGTATGGCGACATTTCCACTTCTTCTTCTCCTTTCCAAGTGAAGATATCCATTTTCACGGGTTTTTGGAATTCCATAATGATAGAATCTTCGGGAACTTCAGCTCTTTTGAGTTGCTTGTATCTTCCCGTTCTTCTCATTGCTTGGAGCATTATATTATCAATGGTCTTCTTAGATATGTTATAGAAAGGTCGTTTGGGATTTCTTTTTTGTTCGGCATCAAAATTTTGTTGGAGTGTGCTGAGATGCTCTTTTATGGCTTCTTCGGCATACTTCTGCATTTTAGAGTCGAGAGTAACATATATTTTCAGCCCATCTTTATATAGATTGAGTTTTTTGCCTGTTTTTTTCTCATAATCTTCAAGATATTGGCTAATTTCCTTTTTTAGGTAATGTTTATAATAGGCAGAATAACCTTCATCAATATTTTTAATAGGTTGATAATCAGTTACGATAGGTTCGGCAATAGCTTTTGTATATGTTGGCTGGTCTATATAGTTTAGTTCCAGCATTTGTTTTAGCACAACATTTCGTCTTTTCGTAGCTGTTTTAATATTTCTCAGAGGGTTATTTTTCACGGGATTTTCGAGCATTGCTACGAATAAAGCCGACTCTGGGAGTGTAAGTTCTTTGGCGTGTTTATTGAAGTATATCTCAGATGCCATTTCTATACCGTTGGCATTGTATAAGAAATCAAATTTATTGAAATACAGGGCTATAATCTCCTCTTTGGTATATCTTTTTTCAAGGCTTACTGCTACTACCCATTCTTTCAATTTTTGGGTAGCCCTTTTCAGTTTATTAGAGGAAGGGTCTGGTGTAAAAAGTAATTTTGCCAACTGCTGAGTAATGGTAGAGCCACCTCCACGCTTACCAGTGTAGAATACTGCACGAACTACTGATTTTAGGTCTATGCCAGAGTGTTCCTTGAATCGCTCGTCCTCCTTTGCATACAATGCATAAATTAAGTGTGGTGGAAGGTCTTGGTAGGTTACGGGTTTCGTTTTTTCTTTTTCAAACTTTCCTAGGAGTACTTTATCCGAAGAATAAATCTCAGATGCAACATAAATATCGGGATTTTCGAGTTCTGCTGTATCAGGCATTTCGCCTAAAAAACCTTCGGATACAGCAAAAAATAATCCTGCAATACCAAAAACGATACCAAAAAAACAAAACCAAATGATGGATATCCATTTACCGACATAAAGATTCTTTTTTGGTTTCGGAGGTAGAGGAAAATTAGATTTTTTATTATTCACTTTAATAGTCTTTTTTTTGAAACATTACTACAAATATACTATTTTTTGAAAATAGACAAAATTAAATCCACTAATCGTTCCGCTTGTCCATTCCCCAAAGGAGTTTCTGGCGGATAGTCTCATAGAAACTCAGATTTTTTGGTTGAACCAAGTGTATCTTAAATGGAGCCTTACGAATGAGTATCTCCACATTTTGATTCATATGAACCAAACGAGAGTCCAACGAAAGAGAGTATTGAGGTACTCGGCTATCTACCTTTAGTCTGATTTCTACATTATTATTCACTACTAAAGGTCTTACATTCAGATTGTGAGGAGCAATAGGAGTTACTACGAAGGTATCTGTATTCGGAGCAATGATAGGCCCTCCACAACTAAGAGAATACGCAGTAGAGCCCGTCGGAGTAGAGACTAACACGCCATCTCCCCAAAAGGTATTTAAAAACTCTCCATTAAGGAAAGAATCTACTGTAATCATAGAAGTTGTTTCCTTTCGAGATACAGAGATATCATTGAGAACATAAGGAAAAAAATCTCCCTTAGGCTCTACCACTTCAATGATTGAGCGTTTCCTTATCTTATAATCCCCATTTAGAATTTCATCTAACTGACTGAATATATTTTCTTTAGAAAAACTTGCTAAAAATCCAAGTCTTCCCACATTAATACCCACAATCGGTATTTCTGTATTTGCAAGGAATAATAATGAATCTACAATTGTACCATCACCTCCGAAAGTGAAAAATAGATTTACACCTAGGCGAAGCAAGTCCTCTCTGCATTGGAAAGTCTCGAACTTATCAGAAAATTGCAAATTCTCCGCTGTATTATGGTGGATTACAACTTCTATGTCTCTTCTATCTAGTTCTGATATGAACCGACTTAAGTATAGGAAAATGTCCAAATCTTTTTTTTGACTATAAATGGCAATTTTCATTATTAAACTTATTGAAATTAATTAATAATATGTGTTAAATTTAACTAAAAATAAGCGTTTTAAGTTAAAAAATAGTTAAAAATAAATATTCGTATTGTTTTGTATATTGTTTTAGATATATCTTTACATATTTCATTTTTACTTTTTATTAGATTTATTTAAAACTGCAAGGCTCATTTTCGGGGGCAATGCAGTTTATTTTTTATAGAGCTTTTTATAAAATTCCCACATTATTAATCCTCCGCATACGGATACATTCAGGGAATGTTTGGTTCCGTGTTGTGGTAGTTCTATAAATCCATCACAATCGGACAAGATTTCATCTGAGATTCCCTCAACTTCGTTACCTAAGATTAGAGTATATTTTTCATTGGTATCAATTTCAAATTCGGTGATGAGCTGAGAACTTGTTGTTTGCTCAATACCAAATATCCGATAACCAGCTTTTTTCAATTCTGAAATAGCTTCTTTTGTAGAGGCTTGATACTGCCACTCCACAGATTCTGTTGCTCCGAGGGCAGCTTTATGTATCTCACGATGAGGCGGTTGGGGTGTTATTCCACAGAGAATGATTTTTTCTATCAAGAAGGCATCAGCAGTACGAAATATCGCTCCGACATTATGCATAGAGCGGATATTGTCTAAGACTATTATTGTAGGTATTTTTTCTAAACTTTTAAAGGTTTCTACATTAACCCTTCCAAGTTGTTCTAATTTTAATTTTTCAACCATAGAGCAAAGTTATTAAATAGGTATATTATTTGTTAATTTTTTTTGATAAGATTTCTAGCCAAGTGAATGCTGCAGGGCAAATGATGGTATTTTTTATAGTGAGGTTGTTTATCTGATAGACCTTTTTTCTATCAGTATGCGGATATTCTCGGCAGGCTTTTGGGCGAACATCATAGATGGAGCAGGTATTATCTTCATTCAAAAAGAAGCAAGGTAGGTTTTGTAGCACCTTGTCATTATCCTCGTCTATACGGAGGTATTTAGTCTCAAAATCGGAAGGCTTCATTCGCAAGTGTTTGGCAATCCGTTCAATATCTTTTTCAGTGTAGAGTGGCCCAGTGGTTTTACAGCAATTGGCACAATCTAAGCAGTTTATCTCATTGAAGACGATATCGTGAGATTTCTGTGTTATATAATCTAAATTTTTAGGTGGTTTTTTCTTCAAACTATCCAAAAATTTTTTATGCTCTTTTTGCTTTTTTAAAGCTAAATTTTTATACTTCTGCAAATCCATTTTGCAAAAATAACGATTTTCAATAATGCTATCAATTTTTTTAATTCACCCATTTAAATGTTAAAAAATAAAGATTAAAAATGCTGATAAGGTATTAAAATAAGCGGTTTTTATGTTAAAAAAAGTTAAAAGCTCTTTAAAACTGATATTTATCATAATATGAAAAAATCGTTTTTTCTACCTTTGTCTTATAAATAATGGATAGAATAATTTCTATTTATTAAAAATAACTTATTATGAATAAAAAAATATTATTATATATCATCACTATTTTTAATTTTTTGTTATTACAGTCTTGTGTTTCTAATTATGTGGTATCAAAACCGACGGCCTATTCAAAACCTCTAGTACCTATGTACAATAGAACTCCAAATAGAAATACCAAAAAGACAGAAAAAAATACCTTACTACCGATAGATAATAGAATATTAACTCAAGAGGAACTTGCTGATAATGAGAATTATATAGAATATAATAATAAAATTCATAATATTATGGATGAGGCACTTACCTATCTAGGTACACCGTATAGATTGGGAGGTACATCACGGAGAGGAATAGATTGTTCTGCTTTTGTGTTGTCTGTGTATGCTAATGCAATGGGAGTAAGTCTTCCAAGAGTGTCTTCTTCTCAGGCGTTGGAAGGAGAAAATGTGGATAGAAATTCCCTCAAAAAAGGCGACTTGGTGTTTTTTGCCCATCATTCAAGAATTTCTCATGTGGGTATAGTATACGATGTAGAGCCATCTGGTGAAGTAAAATTTATCCATTCTGCAACCTCGAAAGGTGTTACTGTGAGTTCTCTCAGTGATAAGTATTGGGCTCCAAAATTTCGCATTGCCAAGAGAATTCTCAACGATTATGGTATTCAAAATGTAAATTTTACTGATTACGCCAATAACTAACGAATAAATATATTATTGAATTTACATAAAAAACTTCTAATATTTTAATTAGGAGTTTTTTTAGTTTATAAAGGTTTTATTGGTTCTACGGCTGGTTGAGATTGTATTTTTTTCAGAATGTTATCTTTTAATTCTGGGTATTTTTCCAATAATATTTCTTGGGATTTTTCGTAAATTTTTTCCATTTTGTTGGGGTAAGTCATATAATAAGTTTGACTATCGCTAAAATCCTTTGCGGAGACCTTATATTTTTGGAATAAATATAGAGTAGAAGCTTCCGAATCACCGTTTGGATTTATGATGGACATCTGTTCATTAATTGCAAAATCAGCGATTAGTTCTGCCATTTTATCTTCTTTGATAAGGTTTTTGGGTGGGGAAATTGTCTCTGAGCAGGCACACATTATCCACAAAAGGGAAATACAAATATATTTAAGCATTATAAACGATTTAATAATGATTTTAGTTTTAGATTGATGATACCGATAATAGCTTCTCCAATGATACCGCCATTCATTTTACTTTCACCTAAAATTCTGTTTGTAAATATAATAGGTACTTCTTTTATGGTTAGCCCAAGTTTTAAAACTCTATATTTCATTTCCACTTGGAATCCGTAACCTTTGAGGCTCACATCGTCTAATTTTATTTTTTCTAAGGTTTGTCTCTTAAAGCAGGCAAATCCTGCAGTGGTATCATGTATTGGCAGTCCCAACACGAAACGAACATATTTAGAAGCAAAATAAGATAGTAAAACCCGTCCCATAGGCCAATTGACAACATTCACACCTTGAGAATACCGAGAGCCGATGGACATATCGGCATTTTGGCAGGCTTCTAATAATTTTGGTAGGTCATTTGGGTTATGGGAGAAATCGGCATCCATTTCAAAGATATAATCATACCTTTTTTCAATAGCCCATTTAAAGCCGTGGATGTAGGCTTTCCCAAGTCCGTCTTTTACTTTTCTTATTGTAAGATGAAGATTTTCAGTGAATTGCTCTTGTAATTTACGAACGATATCAGCTGTGCCATCAGGTGAAGAATCATCAACTACAAGAATATGAAAATCTCCATCAAGAGACAATACAGCCTTAATGATAGAGGTAATATTTTCTTTTTCGTTGTAAGTAGGTATGATAACTAATTTTTTCATTATAATGCAAAGGTAATTATTTTCATATTAAAATATAATTATTTTTTATGAGTCTTATTCCCTTTTCTGGGAAAGTAAAATTTGTTGTATTTAATTAATGGTTTAGCAAGTACAATAACTCAATAGAAAAAGATGATATTTAGTTGAAATAAACGGATTTGATGAAATACTCACCAAATCCGTTATATTATATAGCATTAAAATGTAAAAATATTATTTAAGGCTACCAACCATCTCTTCTGGTCTCACCCACTCGTCAAATTGTTCCGCTGTGAGTAATCCAAGGTTCATGGCTTCCTCTCTTAATGTAGTTCCATTTTTATGAGCTGTTTTAGCAATTTTAGCAGCATTTTCATAACCGATATGGGTATTAAGGGCTGTAACTAACATTAGAGATTTGTCTAGTAATTCTTTGATTCTAGTGT
This sequence comes from uncultured Bergeyella sp., assembly GCA_916710115.1. GTDB lineage: Bacteria > Bacteroidota > Bacteroidia > Flavobacteriales > Weeksellaceae > Bergeyella_A. The sequence goes on along the minus strand of CAKAOY010000001.1, from coordinate 3,761 downwards.
GGTTAGGCTCTATACCCACTACACAATTATCATTGAAAGAAATCATAGCATCAGCCAATAGTTGGGCTGATTGGAGGAAATTATAGGCCATTACAGGTTTGAAGACATTGAGTTCATAGTGTCCTTGAGTTCCTGCAAAAGAAATAGTTGTATCGTTTCCTAATACTTGGGCACAAACCATTGTAATAGCTTCATTTTGAGTAGGATTAACTTTTCCAGGCATAATAGAAGAGCCAGGTTCGTTTTCAGGAATGAAAATTTCCCCAATCCCAGAGCGAGGCCCTGAAGCTAATAGACGAATATCTTGTGCTATTTTATAGAGAGATACGGCTAATTGTTTTAATGCTCCGTGAGTTTCTACAATACCATCGTGAGCGGCAAGAGCTTCAAATTTGTTAGGAGCGGTTACGAATGGGTGGTTACTAAATTGAGCAATATATTCTGCTACTTTTACATCATAACCTTTTGGAGTATTTAGTCCGGTTCCCACTGCTGTTCCTCCGAGAGCCAATTCTTTGAGGTGGGATAGGGTGTTTATGATAGCTTTTTTAGCATAATCTAATTGAGCTACATAGCCAGAAAATTCTTGCCCTAGGGTAAGTGGAGTGGCATCCATCAAGTGAGTTCTACCGATTTTTACCACATTTTGGAAAGCTATCGCCTTATCATTGAAAGTATTTCTTAATTTTTCTAATGCAGGTAGTGTATGCTCTACTACTTTCTTATAAGCGGCAATATGCATAGCCGTAGGATAAGTATCATTGGAAGACTGAGATTTATTCACATCATCATTCGGGTGGATAGGAGATTTTTCGCCTAATTTACCGCCACCATTAACGAGAGCCTTATTAGAAATTACCTCATTAAGGTTCATATTAGATTGCGTCCCAGACCCTGTTTGCCAAATAACAAGCGGAAATTGGTCGTTGAGTTTTCCCGCTAAGATTTCATCACAAACATTGGCGATGTCATCTCTTTTTTCGATAGGTAGTACGCCCAAATCACAATTCGTGTAGGCAGCAGCTTTTTTAAGAATGGCGAAGGCTTCAATAATTTCCTTTGGCATAGAGCTTTCTTCTCCTATTTTGAAGTTGTTACGAGAACGCTCGGTTTGTGCTCCCCAAAATTTATCAGCAGGAACCTTTACTTCTCCCATTGTGTCTTTTTCAATTCTGTAATCCATTGTTAATATATTTTATTAGATTTAAATAAATTTTCTCAAAGATAATCATTTTTTAGATATAAAAAAATAAATGCCCACAAATTAATAAAGTTTTGGTTTTGATACTAAGAAACTATTTGGTTCATTTCCAAAAGAGGTTCTAAATAGTCTCTTTCGTTGCTTAGGCGAGGGACTTTGTTTTGTCCGCCTAGTTTTCCTCTTTTTTCCATCCAATCAAAAAATAAATTTTGTCGTCCCTTGTGTATTATGGGCTTTCTTAGGGTCATATCGTTATATCTTTTGGCTTCGTAGTCGGAGTTTAGCGATTTTAGAGCGGTATCAAATTCTGTTTTAAATAGTTCAAAATCATTGGGTTCTTTTGAAAACTCGAATATCCATTCGTGGGTCCCTTTGTTTTTATCAGTCATAAAAACTGGAGCTCCTGTGTAATCTTTTACACTAGCATTGGTCTTATGGCAGACGATTTCTAAGGCTGTTTCCACATTATCAATCATCAGCTCCTCTCCAAAGACATTGATATGATGTTTGGTACGCCCTGAAATTTTGATTCTATAAGGATTTAGGGAAGTGAAGTAGATAGTATCACCAATGAGATAACGCCACAGACCGCCATTAGTGGTAATAAGCAGGGCATAATTGACATTTGTTTCTACCTCGCTGATGGTATATACACGAGGGTTGGACTTATTAAAGTCTTCCATTTTGATGAATTCGTAAAAAATTCCGTAATCTAGCATCAGTAATAGTTCGTCGGACTTATGTCTATCTTGAATACCGAAAAAGCCTTCTGATGCATTGTATATTTCGTAATAATTAATCTCTCTACCGATTAATTCTTTATATTGTTTTTTATAAGGTTTAAAACTAATACCACCATGGAAAAACACTTCTAAGTTTGGCCACAGTGCTCCGATAGTGGTATCTCCACTGGTTTCTAATACCTTTTGTAGTAGTACCATCATCCAACTTGGCACCCCCGAAAGACTTCCTACATCGGCCTTTACAACCTCTTTTACGATGGCTTTTATTTTACTTTCCCATTCGGACATAAGGGATACTTTCTTAGATGGCACTGTGGTTATTTCTACCCAAAAGGGGAGATTATCAATCAATATAGCAGATAGGTCGCCATATTTTGTATTGAAATTTTCGTACATCTCAGAGCTTCCCCCCAATCGAAGGTTTTTGTTGGAGAACAATTTATTTTCGGGGTGGTTATTAGCATATATGGATATTAAGTCTTTACCAGCTTTGTAGTGGCAGTCGTTTAGGCTATCTTCTGTGATAGGGATATACTTGGATTTGGCATTAGTAGTTCCTGAAGATTTGGCAAACATTTTAATACTTCCAGCCCAGATTATATCCTTTTCTCCTCGCCTTGTTCGCTCGATGTAAGGTTCAAAATCTTCATAGGTTACGATAGGCACATTTGTCTGAAAATCAGTTATATTAGCAATTTCTTTAAAATTATATTCCTTACCGTATAAGGTGTTTTCTGCTTTTAATAAATGAGAAAAAAGTACTGCCTCTTGCGTCTTGTGAGGTTCTTTAATGAAGCTCTCTATTTGGCTGATTCTCTGTTTTATGAACCAATTTACCACAGAATTAAAAAGTGTTTTGGTAGGCATATTCTTCAATTAAAATGTTTGGACACAAAGATAATAAAGTTTATCGCTTACTTTTAAAAAAGTTTTTTATGATTTCTGAACATTCTTCTTCCAGAATACCACAGATAATTTTTGTTTTTGGATGTAGGGGTATATTTTTGTTCAAGAAGCCTCTTTTTTCGTCTTTTGCTCCTATTACTACTTTTGAGATTTGTGACCAAGCCAAGGCACCTGCACACATCACACAAGGCTCTAAGGTTACATACATTGTGCATTCTTGTAGGTATTTTCCACCGAGTGTCTCCGAAGCAGAGGTTATAGCCTGCATTTCGGCATGAGCAGTTACATCGTTTAGGGTTTCGGTTAGATTATGTCCTTTGGCAATAATTTTGTTTTGATGGACAATAATTGCACCTACGGGGACTTCGTCTTGCTCCATAGCGTTATAGGCCTGTTGTAGAGCTTGTCTCATAAAGTATTCGTCTCCGAACATTTGTTTATTTATTGATGATTATTTTCTAACTCTTTAATGCGGGCGATTATCTCAAAGGAGAATATTTTACTTTTGTCGAGCCACTGCTGATAAAATATTTTTGCTTTTTCTGCAAAAGTTGAATTTGGGTTTTCTTTATTTTTAAAATAAAAAAGATGGGCTAATAGTTCGTAATAATCCGCGTGGTATTTCGGCTCGTGTTCCTCTACCCAGAGGCTGATTTCGTTAGTTGGTTTTGTTGCCAATTCATAGAAATTCATTTTAAAAATATCTTTTACAGCCGTATCAAACATCTGTTGGCTCATTTCTTCTTCACCTTCGTTTTTTCCTAATAGAAGTTTAGCTAGAAGGTTAGAGAGCTGTTTAATAAGCCTAATTGTAAAATCTTTATCTTGTATCATTGTATGGAGTAGTTTTATTGGTCTTCTTCCTCAAAATATTCAAATAAGAAATCATTATAAGGGAACCGAGAGATATG